>CAYXOT010000058.1:0-4645 GCA_964466985.1 uncultured archaeon | reverse complement strand
AAAGCGGCTGAATGGGAGAGGCTTCACGAAGACCGTGTGTGGGATAAATTAAATTGTATAGTCATTTCTTCTCAAGGTCAAGCAACTAGAGGAATAAGAAGATTATTACAGAGGCTGTCTATAGAACACAAACTTCCTGTCTACATCTTAACCGACTTTGACGCTTATGGGTGGTACATTTATTCTGTTATAAAATATGGTTCAATATCATTGGCACACATATCAGAACAATTAGCCATACCAAATGCCAGATTTCTTGGATTAACAGCGGACGATATTGTTAAATATGACTTGAAGAAACATCTTATAAAATTCGAGGAAGTAGACTTGAAAAGGCTAGAACAAGTTAAAAACTATGATTGGTTCAAAGACAATAAAGAATGGCAAAGACAAATAAACATGATGAAGAATGAGATAAAAGGCAAGGCGGAACTTGCGGCACTAACCTCGCATGGCATAAGTTTTATTTCAGACGTTTATATCCCAGAGAAAATCAAGAAAAATATTTGGTTAGATTGAATTTGTAGCCAATAAAGAAGAATTTAAATATTGACATAAAATTACTTTATGTGCCACAGTAGCTCAGTCGGTAGAGCAATTGCCTTGTATAAAATTAAGGTGAGCAGTAGGTCGTGGGTTCAAGTCCCACCTGTGGCTTTATTTTTAATAAATAAATAATATTATGGGTTTTATTGGCGGCATAATAGGTTTAATAGTCGGATTGTTCGGAGCGGGCTATATTGTCAACATTGTCCCTTTGCAACTGCCGTGCTTGTATAAACTTGCTTTCTTTTGCCTTATTGGACCCCACATTATAGTTGCTCTCATAGTAGCGTACATCGTAAGCAAAGTTTTGCCTATATAAACCGATTCACAAAATACATCTGATGAGGTCTGCATTTTCAAAAGATGTAATTTTTCTGATGATAGTGAAAGGTATTTTTGTCATTTCATTGATTCTGTCTCTTTTTCTCTGGGGCATCCCCATCCTGTCGTTTAATTCAGATATATGGAATTTATTCCAAGAAAGAAGTGGTCTTCTTGTTTCTGAGGACGTCAAGAGTTACAACGACCTTGTGATAGATTTTTTCAGAACTGGATTGGGTCTTGGATTCCTGAACGAAAGGGAATTCAACCATATGGAAGACGTGAAGCAAGTGATAACAATCGTCAATATTCTGTTCGTTTTCTCGTTTGTGAGTCTGGTTTCCGGGGTTTCGTATCTTTCCAAGTCTCAGAAGAAATTTTTGTTGAATGCCGCTAGAAAAACTTCACTGGCAGTATTCCTAATAACATTGATTCTTTCAGTCCTGATACTGTTGAATTTCAATGTTGCCTTCCTATCATTTCATAAAATATTTTTTGTTAAAAATTTTATTTTTCCATGTGAGAGTTTGCTAAAGACGTTGTATCCTGATAAATTTTTTTATGGAATAAGTGCACTTTATCTGTTGTCTGTACTGATTGTCAGCCTTGCAGTCTTTATAGTCACACATAGGTTAAAGCTTAAGTAAGTTGATTTTTATTTTTAACATATGGGGTTGTCAGATAATGGCTAGTCTGCAAGGCTCCAGTATCTTCATGGAGAATTGACATAAGATGAAAGTTACCTTGTCATGCGAGTTCGACTCTCGCCGACCCCATTCACCTTCTTACAAAAATATTTTTCAAAATTACGAAAATCAGAAGTGCTTGCAATAATCTGTTGCATATCAGATTTTCAAACGGTATTCCACTTGGTAAATAGGAACACAAACCGAGTTGAAATGCGATGAAAAAGGCTACGGCAAAAATTACTATGCTAAGTATGATTCCCATTAAACTTTGGGCTAGAAGCAACCTGATTAAAAGTGGAATAAAGTTTACCCTTAGAAGTTCCATAAACTAATTTAGTTTTCTGATGTATTTATTTCCACACATGCTTACCTTTCAGAGGAACAAAAATTACTGGAAGTATTTGGTTTTCTATAAGCTTTCTTTCTTTAGTTTTATTGACTTTTATCAGATTCTGTTCACCATATGGAGAACCTATTACTATCAGGAGTATGCCATTTGGTTTAAGTTGGTTTATTATAGGTTTTGGTATATCCGGTGCTCCTGCACTGACGACAATCTTGTCATATGGGGCGTATTTTGGATATCCTTGTGAGCCGTCGCCATGAATTAAAACAACATCTTTGTAGCCGGCTTTCTTCAGATTCTCTTTACCGAACTCGTAAGTTTCTTTGTTTATTTCTATGCCAACGACTTTTCCTTTACTTCCAACTAGCTCTCGGATATATGCCAAAAGTATTCCAGAGCCTGCACCGACTTCTAGAACCTTTTCTCCTTCTTTTAATTTCAATTCTGATAGTGTAACGGCATGAATGTGACTTGCACTAATAGTTTGACCACCAGGAATTGGTAATGGTATGTCAGAATAAGCATCATCATAATGTTTTTCAGGAACAAATAATTCCCGGGGAACTTTTAACATGACTTTTTTGACTTTTGAGGATTTTATATAACCTAAAATTTCTAAATTTTTGATTATTTGATTTTTAGTTAAGCTCATAATTCAAATTATATTAAACAAATTAATTTAATTTGCACAGAAACAACCTTCTTTACCACTAAGAGCTGCAACTCTACAAACTCCACTTGCACATTTTGTGCCAGGTGTGGGGTTACAGCCAGAACTAGCAGAGTCTGGTATACTTGGAGTACCGCAGACTTGCCCCAGAGCAATTTCTCTTATACCTCCTGTTGTACCACCTCCTTGTGGTTGTGCTGTTGATGCAGGTGCCTTTTCATCTTTAGGTGTTTGTCCACCACTTATTCCAAATACTTGACTGCATTGATTAAAAGAATGAGATACACCACTGCACCCTGATTCACTTTTAGTAAAATCTGTCCATTCTCCAGAAGGATTCGTTACACAAAATGCTAAAAATTTATTATCGCAGAGTGTTACAGCACTTTGACTGCCAAACTTACCACCTGAAGTAACAAACCAGATTCCAATCAATGCTATGACAGCAACCCCGAGAATAAGGGCAATTACATAAGGTATAGCTACAGCCTTCATATTCAAATATTAGATTTTGGAAATTAAATCAATGACCATCAACTTATCCCACGTTATTTAATGATTCTTGTGAAACTTTAGAAATATTTAACTTACTCATAAAGCTGTTTTATGTGCAAGTGAAATTGGTATTATAAAATCGATCATTATTCAAATATTGAACTAACTACTTTATTAGATTTACACAGTTTGTTTCTATTCCAGTAGCAGGACATTTTAATTCAGGGGGCAACGTTGCACTTCCTGTACCATCCTGTTTTATACATATTTCAAGGGCTTTTGCCTGGCATTGCGTTTCTAAAGATTGCTTACCCAATTTTCCACCGCTCATTACAACCCAGATTCCAATCAATGCTATGACAGCAACTCCTAGGATAAGCGCAATTACATAAGGTACTGCAACTGCTTTCCGCATAATAGAATTTGCATTTCTGACTGTATAAGAATATCTAAAGAAAGAGAAAGGGAGGAAAGGTTACTTTACCATGGTTGTTTATTCAAAAAGTTTTTAGCTCCTTCAACAAACTTTTCAGCGTCTTTTACTGTCTGTTCGACTTTTTCCTTATCTAAGTTGACTTCAATCTCGTAATCGCTAGCCTGCCTTAGTTCAAATGCGTTGCCAATGGCTTTTGAAAACCATTTGTCTAATTCTTCCGTTTTGACGAAATTCTCTCCTAGTAGACTCATGACTCCTTTGTGGGTCTTGGTTTCTATACCTTTACTGTAAAGCAATGCCCTGCCTGCATCAAACATAGCATAATACGCTCTAGATACGGCGCCTCTTAGCCTATTAGCTTCTAACAGAAGTTTAGCCTCTTCTAATGATTCGTCCGCTATTTCTAGGACTTCCTCTGCTAACTTTCGCGAAGACTCCTTTGTCATATAAAACTACACCTTCCTTAATCACATTCTTGATGAACGGATCAAAAGTATAGCGTTTGAAAAACGTTTTTTTTGGAACATAAACTAGCGATGTCAAAGTTCTGTTCTCAAGATCAACGTCGGTTCTTATATCAGATATCTTGTTGTGTAAGTTGCTGTTTTTTTTATCGTAAATATTTCCTTTTGTCAAGATGAAAATGTCTATATCACTGTCCTTTGTAGCCGTTCCCCTAGCAACAGAGCCGTAGAGTACAATAGACTCTATCTTACCATTCACTTCCTTTGTTATCCTGTCTTTTAATTGACGCACAGGTTTCGGTATTCTCATATGTGTTATTTGGAAGTGTTAATGTTAAATCTGTGAAAGAAATAAAAAAGAGGAAAGGTTACTTTGTTATCGCAATGCTTATCGTCGAAACGTTGATTTTCTGCCCGTTTTCAAGGGCTCTTTCCTCTGTTCCAATGTCTATGCCGGAAACTCTAACGCCTTGGACGAATTTTCTTCGCACTATTTCAGCTACATCAACCGCTTTCGATATAGAACGTCCTCTCGCCTTTATGAACACTTCTTTTTGGTTGTTGGACAATTGAGTCACCACACCTAGAACGTATGCCATCGGCGGTTTGATGCCCACGAACACTACATTCTCTGGTAACTTAGTTTGTTCTTGTACCTGTTCAGCCATTGTTTATACC
>CAYXOT010000057.1:0-4645 GCA_964466985.1 uncultured archaeon | reverse complement strand
AACAGTTGGAAAGAGAGTTGATTCCTTTGTCTGGCGAGGAAGTAGGAATAAGAACTGTGAAGAAAAGAAAGATATTATGATAACTGATTATGAGGAAAGGTTAAAAGAATTATTCGGAGAATTAAAACTATCTCCTTATCAAATTTCTTCTGAAAACTTAGCTACCGATAGGCAACTCACCAGAGCCGAGACTGATAACATATATAATCCAACCAAGTATCTTTACATGCGCCAGAGAAACGACAGACGATATAAAAGAAGAGTCTTTGTACATATGAATAGCTACTATCTAGCTGATTTAGTCAGGGGCATGACAGATACAGTAAACAACATATGGATTAATGCTAAGGAATATTTCAAAAAACTTGTTTTTAGGCATGAAAAAATTCATTTTAAATTCCCTTGGTTATCAGAGGAAGCAGTTAGAGAATTAGATGATTTTTATGATCCTTATCTTCCAAATGTAGAATTTGTTTATGATTAGGTTTCTTTTGTCGCATATGAAACATTCAATGTGATACGTATCACATATGTTGTTACACGTGTAACATTTTATTTTCCTTTTAATGTAAGACGTCTTACATGTCCAAAATTAAGTCTGTTCCAAATCCCCTTTCATCATTTCCAATTCATCTTCCGTCCATCTCTTCTCTTCCTTTACATGCACCTCCACTTTCTCCTCAACTTTGGGGGTTTCAACATGAATCGCGGATTTTATTTTTTCTGCAGTTTCCTTCATCTCATGCTCCGAAAACTGTTTCGTTTGCGAAGGGTCGGGGTACACACCATGACCGTCGTCATCGTATCTAGGAACCACATGTATGTGCGCATGCTGAACCTCCATGCCGGCTGTAAGGAATTGCACGAATTTGGCTCCTAGAGAATTTATCAGAGAAAGAGACAGCTTCTTGGCGACATCCCAGTAAGGCCCGAAAGCGTCCACATCATAAGTCCAGCGGTAATGCTTCTTCGGTATAACTAATGCATGGCCTTTGTTCAGGGGGCGTATATCCAAAAACGCCAAGAAGTTCTCGTCATCGTACACCTTGAACGACGGTATCTGGTTACCGACTATAGCGCAAAAAATGCATTTTTGTTCCATGATTCCAATAGGCTATTAAAGTTTTTAAGGATATAATCTGAATTAAGTCAAGTGATTTAGGTGCCAGAAGTTAAGAAACCAAGAGAAGGCTCGAAGGGATATTGGCCAAAGAAAAGGACGAGCAGGATATACCCAACTATCACTACTTTTCCAGAAAGCGACAAGCCTAAGGTGATGGGGTTTGCAGGATACAAGTCGGGAATGCTTCATGCAATAGTGTTCGACAACAGGAAAGGGTCTTTGACGTTCGGCCAGGAAGTTTCCACTCCGGTGACAGTTATGGATTGCCCCCCGATAAAAGTTATTGGTGTCAGAGCCTATGTGAATTCTGTTGATGGTTTGAAGGCTTCGTCCGAAGCTATGGTCAAGGACTTGCCAAAGGATTTATCACGGAAGTTGAAAGTAGGCAATTTCAAAACCGAAGAAAAACTGGCTGAAATGGAAAAGAGCGCAGACAAGATTTCCAAAGTCAGGCTAATAGTCGCAACACAGCCCAGATTGTCCGGTGTGAAAAAGAAAACCCCTGAAGTTTTTGAGCTCGAAGTTGGCGGGAAAGATTCAAAGGAAAATCTTGATTATGCAAAAACGCTGCTGAACAAAGAAATCACAGCGAAAGACTTTACCCGCGAAGGCGAGTTGGTTGATGTCGTAGCTGTGACAAAAGGGAAGGGCACTCAAGGTCCTGTAAAGAGATTCGGCGTGAAAATACAAGTCAGGCACGCCAAAAAGAAATTGCGCCACGTCGGTTCGCTGGGGCAAGAACGGCCGGGAAAAGTTAGGCATACCGTGCCTATGGCGGGACAGATGGGCTTCTGGAGAAGGACGGATTTGAACAAGAGGGTTCTGAAAATTGGCGATGGCGATATAACGCCAAAAAACGGATTCACACGATACGGAGTTGTCAAGAACAATTATATTCTGCTGGAAGGGTCTGTTCCTGGGAGCAAGAAAAGACTGGTCATGCTGAGGCCTGCGATAAGGCCGACAAAAATAAAGTTTAATCTTCCAGAAATAAGAGAGATAGTGAAGTGATGTCATGAAAGTTGACGTGCTGAATTTGGAAGGGAAACCGACAGAGAAAATAGAACTGCCGAAAATATTCGAAGAGCCGATAAGAGAAGACTTGGTGAAGCGCGCAGTGTCAGCATCTCAAAGTAAAAGAAGACAGCCTTATTCGCCCGACATGATGGCGGGAAAGAGAACATCAGCTCATTATCACGGCAAGAGAAGGTTCAGGTATTCGATGATGAACAAGGAGATGGCTAGAATGCCAAGGCTGCACAACAAGACAGTCCCATGGCTCACAATGCGTGCAAGATTCGTGCCTCAGGCCGTGGGCGGGAGAAGAGCCCATCCTCCTTTGGTTGAAAGGGTTTGGGAGCAGAAGATCAACAAGAAGGAAAACAGAAAGGCCATTAGAAGCGCTTTGGCCGCGACAGCTGTAAAGGAACTGGTGCTTGAGCGGGGTCACCGAATACAGAGCGTCAAAGAATTTCCTATAGTCGTCGATGATAAATTGCAAGAGTTGAAGAAAACCAAGGACGTAATAAAGTTTTTAGTCAAAATTGGATTGGAAAATGAGCTGGAAAGAATCAGCGAAAGAAAAGTCAGGGCTGGAAAGGGGAAAGCCCGCTCAAGGAAATATAAAATCAAAGTCGGCCCATTGTTTGTTGTAACCAGTGATAATGGGGTAGCGAAAGCTGTGAAGAATATTTCTGGCTGTGATGTTTGTAAAGTTCACAGTCTGTCAGCTGAAGATCTGGCGCCCGGAGCGAGCTTGGGCAGATTGACTATATATACCCATTCTTCTGTGGATAAATTGAAGAGTTTATAAAGAGTTTATACTTAGAGGAATTTTAAGATGAGAATCAGCGAAAGAAAAGGCTCGGATTTTCAAGGATGGTATCTAAGTTGTACAAGAGGGTATTTTCACAATCAGGCATTGGGAATCGGCTATCAAGAATTTGGAATTGGTTTTTCAGATGTTATTCCGCCAGAAAATTTAGGTGTAGTATACACAGTTCCAAGTTTTTCGGATATCAGCGGACTTTATCCGCATTTACCAAGAGGTTGCGATAATATTCTGTTTTTACCTCTTTATTCACGAGGTACACATGTGAGATATCGAAGAGGACAAGAAGCTAGAATAAAGGGTCATAAACTGCGAAGAGACGGAAGTGATGCACTATCTAGAGGTCATGTAACAGATGTTTTTAATGAGTTTAAAAGAGAAAATGACGGAACTCCTGATACTCCTAAAGTAGTTGTAGTAGATCTGGGTTTTCAATCTTTAGATGATTTTATGCGGCATAAGTTTGGTTTAATAAAGCACCTAAAATAATCAGTATGATAAATTCGCCATATTGCAAACTATCTTTTCCTGATATTAAATATAAACGCAAACATTGGCAATACAAGCGACGTTGCAAAAATAAAGTACACAAGTCTAAAGAAGGTAAAATACCAGCCCTGTATACGGCTGTACAAATATTTTACAAGATTGGATTGGAAGGGATGTTTGTATCTGGTTCTGTACAGCCAGAGAGATATAGCACTTCTAAAGAAGGAGGAATTCTTGAAAACCCTAGTTTCTTGCAACTTGCGTTGTCCCAACAGTTTATAAGTTTAATACACATTTTCATTTAATGGGAATCGTTTTTACACCAGAGCAATTAAGTGCAAGGAAAATACCATCATTACAAAATTATGGAAATGGGTTAGTTGAGCTGAAACAAGAATTAGAAAATTTATACAATCAAGGAAGATTACATAGTGCTACTCTTTACGGTTCTTCGGTTGATAATCCGTCAGATGTCCGAGTTGGAAGTGACGTTGACATTTTTGTTATTTTATATTCTATGGACGCACAACAGGAACTACAAAGATTAAGAAGCCTTGCAGATAAAATATATCTGCCAATTGAAATAAATCCATTAATAACCGTAGAGCAAGCAAAACAGGGTTTGCACGGCATGCAACAATATTTCAGAGCTTGTCTAGAAGCTTCGTCAAAATCTGGGTATTTAATAGGAAATGATCCATTCGGAATTTTAGCTAAAAGACTAGCAAATCTCACACCTTTACAAGAATTTATTACTTTTCAAGAAGATAATTTAAGGAGACTTTCAAGAGAATCCACAGAGAGTTATAATGAGAGGCACTGTCAATTTCTAAGTAGACTATTCAATTATCCTAGTTTTATCCCAACAGAATTATTTTTCATTAGACATAAAACTATACCAACAAAAAATGGAAGATTACTAAGTAGAAAAGAACGTATTTTGCTCCTTAAAGATGAATTCCCAGAAATTGGCGCAGAACCGCTAGAACACATATCATCGATGTATGAAGCTTATAGAGAATTTTTAGAAACTATCGTAACAAGTACCACTGACCCCGACGTCAGTGAATATAAAAAACTTTTGGATGAAATAACTTCATTATATCCAGAAATTGATAAATTTATAAGAGACTGTTTAATTTTTTCAGTGTCGACATATTGATTCGTCACCTGTTTCATGGTTGGTTTTCCACTAATCACAT
>CAYXOT010000056.1:2402-4662 GCA_964466985.1 uncultured archaeon | reverse complement strand
TGAAGACAGCTAAAGACAGCAACATGATTACAGGATACGCCCTAAAAGCCGACATCAAACACTATTTCGATACAATAGATTTGGAAATCCTGATGAAAATCATCGGAAAGAAAGTAAAGGACGAAAAAGTTCTTCAGTTAATAAAAACCATTCTCAATAATCATAATTTTAAAATTAAAGGAAAGGGAATGCCTCTTGGGAACCTTACAAGCCAGTTCTTTGCAAATGTATATCTGAATGAACTGGACTATTGCATCAAGCACAATCTTAAGGTGAAGTATTACATCCGTTATGTCGATGATTTTATCATATTAGATGATTCAAAAGAGAAGCTTCAACTAAACAAATGGCTTATAGAAAATTTTATAAAACAAAGATTAAAACTAAAGTTACATCCAGAGAAATCAAAAATTATCCCACTGCATAATGGAGTTAATTTGTTAGGCTTTAAAATATTCCATCACTACAAGCTTCCCAGAAAAAGCAATTTGAGGAAATTCGAAACGAAACTAAATTTCTATACATTGACCAATAGAGAGAGAGAGCACATTGAAAGAATGCTTGAAGGTTGGTTTGGCTACATCATTCACGGCAATACATACAAACTTAGAAGGCAGATTCTAAAATCACTGGATTTGCAGTTCTGTCAAATTATTTAAACCCAACTGTTTAATTTGATTAAAGCTTAATTTTGTGATGAAATGTACAGAATATTGACAATCGCAGACACGATTAGAGTGCCTCCGGAAAAGTTTACTATGAAGTCTCGCGAAGCTGTAATGCAGGCCCTTGGTGACAAATATGAAGGGCTTTTGGATCCGAAGCTGGGTGTTGTGCTGATGATTACAAGCGTTGATAAAATCAGCGAGGGAAAAATATTCCCTGAAGACCCGGGCGTGCATTATCCTGTGGTGTTCAAGTCGCTGGTGTACAAGCCCGAGTTGCACGAGCTTGCTTTCGGGGAGGTGGTTGACAATACAGAATTCGGCTCGTTTGTGCGCGTCGGTCCTCTTGACGGCTTGGTGCACATTTCACAGCTGATGGACGACTATGTCAGCTTCGACAGCAGGAATTCCTTGTTTTTGGGAAGGGAAAGCAAGAAGACATTGAAGGAAGGCGATTTGGTCAGGGGAAGGGTAATTTCAATATCTTGGGAGGAAGGGAACAAAATAGGGTTGACCATGCGGCAGCCTTTGCTCGGTGCAATGCAGTGGATTGATGCAGAAAAGAAGAAGCAGAAGAAAGGTATTGTGGAGAAGTGATTGGGTGGCCAAACGCTTGCAGGTTTGCAGAAACTGCAGAAGATTCACAAACGAGAAAGCATGCGAGGTCTGCAAGTCCACGAACCTGTCGACAAGTTGGAAAGGGTTGGCAGTTATAACAGACGTTAACAGCGAGATGGCGAAGATACTGAACATAACCGAGCCGGGAAGATACGCTATTTACGTTGGTTGATATGGAAATTACAATTATAGAAGAAAAGGAAAATCAGTTCTTCAAAAGAAAGGATTTGAAAGTCAGGATAAGGCATCCTGGAAGCCCTACGCCATCCAAAGCGGAAATTGCCAGGGAGCTGGCATCAAAATACGGTGTCGATGAAATGCAAGTTCAGATAGATTACATATTTTCTCGAAGGGGTTTAGGGGAGTCGTTCATAAGCTGCAAGATTTTGCATGAAAAACCCGAGACAAAGAAACCAGAGGAGAAAGGTGGGGCAAGTGAAGCACAAACCAGTCCAACAGCATAAATATTTCTCTGTGAAAGAGGGTAATGTGGAAAGAAGCAGAAAATATTGCCCCAGGTGTGGCACTAGCATTTTGGCGCAGCACAAGGACAGGCTGACTTGCGGGAAATGCACTTATGTAGAATTCAAAGGCAACTAAGCTACTCAACAACTTCGGCTTTTACAGTCTTGTCGTCTTTCACGAGTTTCAACCTGATTTTTGATGTTTTCTTGGACCAGATTTTCTCATTCAACTTCTGAGAAATCTTAAGCTTACCGCTTTTCACCTTTTCTTTAAGCAATCTCACAAAAGCGGTATTCCTTCTCCATTTAGGAATAATTTTCAACCGTTTACTAAGATTAATCTTGACCACTTTCTCTTCTGCCATTTTCTATACTTATATCCCAAAGCTTATATCCATCATGTGAAAGACATTTAAATAAATAACCACAAATTATATAAAGGTATTATGAAAGCTATCTCGCCAATGGTCGCAGTTGTCCTCCTGATCGCATTCACAGTTGGTGTCGGTGGAC
>CAYXOT010000056.1:0-2302 GCA_964466985.1 uncultured archaeon | reverse complement strand
TCGCCAATGGTCGCAGTTGTCCTCCTGATCGCATTCACAGTTGGTGTCGGTGGACTAGTATCAATTTTTGTCACAGGGTTGACGACAACCTCCACTGGAATAACATCGAACTCGAGCGAGTCATTGACAAGATGCGCTGGCGCGTGGATAAATGTCCACAGCGTCACAAATACGACAATATTTTATGCAAACCCGAACCGGCAGACAATAACAGGTCTTACAGCTACTTTTAGCGATGGAACACAAAGCCTAACAGTGCTTGATCAAAGCTTAACCGTAGGAGAGTCAAACTCCACTACAATTACAGATACTACGGGTCCGGCTGGCGGGCAGAGAAACCTGACAGGCATAATGCCGGCAGGAGCAGCTGGTAATACAAGTGTTACTGTACGCGGTTTATGTTTGTCAACAGTCACAGTTGAAGGAAAATGCAGGCAAGGGCAAGGCTGCTGGACAGCAACCTAAACTTTAATTCTCGTTCTTCTCCATCTTTTAACTTTCGTTATCTGTATCCTTCTTCTTCTCGCTTTTTTCATCCCGAATTTTCTTATGTCAGCCCATCTGGGAGAATTCTTGATTTTATGTATCCTCGCCAGCTTTATTTTCTTATAAACAGTCTTGGTGCTCATTTCGCCAGCTTCCTCAGTTCTTTTGATTTTTCCATAGCCATGTCAATCATCTTTTCTATCACATCAAACTCTATACCCTTGTTTCCCTGTTTCTGCATCGCGCAAATCTTGTGATCCTCCCTAAAAGCTACCGACAGCTTCGCGTCCAAAACAGACTCCTCTTCTTTAGTGGGATCCAGAAACAGCTTGTCCCCCACTTTGCATACTGATACCGTGATAGGCTTGTGGACAACAGGCAGCCTGCCTTCATGCTGGTCCCTCAAGACAGTCCCTTCCGCATCAATTTTCGGTATGCGCGTGTTCAGGAGAGCAGCCACTGCAGCTAGCGCTGCCGCATCCAGCAAGTTTCCTTGGTTGTCTATGATATGTATATCTATAAAGACGCTCCATACCTTTTCGCCAGGTGTGATTACAAGCTTCTCCAGCTCAATACTCTTTGATTCCCTGATTCCTCTATCGACAACCCGTGCAAGTTCAACCGCATTCTCTCCAGGGGGGCCGCTTTCGAATTCAGGTGATGCGAGAGGCGTGAACTCTGTATTTACAGACAATGTACCTTCATTGGGGGTGTCGGCAAAAGGCGTACCGATGTTCATCTTGACGCCGGCAATAAGCTGCGTGCCACCTAGTTTGACATAAGCAGATCCCTCCGCAGTGTTTATGACATCTGTTTTAATTTCTATATCCCTGAATTGCGTGAACTCCCTTTTGTCAACTCTTTTCCCGTTCTGTATCAGTTCAAGCGCATACATTTCCATCATTCTTCACCTTTGTATCTTTCAAGCAGGGCATCTCTCTGCATTTCGTATATCTTTTTGCACGACCCTTTGGCCATGTCAAGCAATTTCACAAGTTCTTCCTTTGTCAGGAGACCGTCCATCTGCAATAGCGTGACGAGATTTTTGCTTGGCACCATCCCGACCGCAACATCAGCTTCTGAGTTGTTGTCCTCCACACCGTTCAAATCTACCACAAGCGTGCCGTTAATTTTTCCCACAGAGCATGCGGCAACCAAATCCTGCATGGGTATCCCTGCAGAAGCCAACGCCAATGACAATGCATTTATTCCAGTCACTCTTGTGCTCCCGTCAGCCTGAATAATTTCAACAAACCCGTCAACCGTTACCTTAGGATAGTCGTCCAAAAACAGGTTCGGTTCCAGCGAAAGCCTTATGACTTTAGAAATCTCGGTGCTTCTTCTGTCGTTTCCAGGCGACTTTCTATCAACAACCGAGAATGGCGCCATGTTGTATCTCACACGCAGAATTCCTGTTTGGGACTCCTGCAGATGCCTGGGAAATAGCGATCTTGGTCCATGAACAGATGCCAATGCCGTAGTGTTGCCGAAGCTTACCTCTGCCGACCCGTTCGCGCTTGTTATAGTGCCGACTTTCATTTTGACTTCCCTGGTCTGGCTAGGGA
Organism: uncultured archaeon; assembly: GCA_964466985.1. Classification (GTDB taxonomy): domain Archaea; phylum Aenigmatarchaeota; class Aenigmatarchaeia; order CG10238-14; family SCSR01; genus JACOWB01. The sequence goes on along the minus strand of CAYXOT010000056.1, from coordinate 251 downwards.
GTCTTTTGTCGCTTCTTATCCCGTCAATTACCAATTCAATATCAGATTTCCTTCCCATATCACTCGCCTAACATCTTTTCTATTTTTTCAGTCAGACCGACTGTGTGCGAGTCCTTTTCAATCATCAATAAGGCTTCGATAGCCTTGCCCTTATCCTCGCCTCGGATCCACACCAGGCCATTCTGGCCTGTCACTATCTCGCACTTGGTCTTGTTCTTGATCATCATTATCATGCTTCCTTCCTTCCCGAT
>CAYXOT010000055.1:0-4726 GCA_964466985.1 uncultured archaeon | reverse complement strand
GGAATTAAATTATTAGGAGAAAAGGTGATACCATATTTTAGATGAAAAGGTGATATAAGTTAATTTACTTTCATTTCTAAATTACTCTTTAACAGGATGATTGTATGGCAGATAAAAATATATTAGACCCGTTCGGTGCATCAGAAGTCAAGGATTACTCTAAACTAATTACTGAAATGGGATTGAAACCGATTGATAACAGTATTCTAAAAAGAATTAAATCCCCTAATAGGTTTCTTAGAAGAGATATAGACTTTGCACACACAGATTTTGACAAATTTTTGGATGCATTTGAAAGAAAAGAGCCTGTTGCTATAATGACTGGTATAAAGCCTACTAATGAGTTTCATTTAGGGAGCAAGATGACAGCTGAAAAGATAATCTTCTTTCAGAAAGAATTTAAAGCAAAAGTGTTTTATGCGGTCGCTGATTTGGAGGCCATGGTAGACAACGGATTACCCTTAGACAAACAATTAGAAACTGCCATACATAACGTAGCTGATTTACTGGCTCTGGGGTTAGACCCTAAGAATGCGTATATCTACAGACAATCTCGAGAACAAAGGGTAATGAATCTCGCTTATCTATTTAGTAGAAAAGTTACCACAAATCATATGCAAAATTTATATGGTGAAAGGCCTTTGGGCTTATACTTTGCTGCGTTCACCCAGTGCGGGGACATGCTACTACCGCAATTGCCAGAGTTTGGCGGACCTAAAATGGTTTTGGTGCCTGTAGGCGGGGACCAATCTTTTCATATTTTGCTCTGCCGAGATATTGTTAAAAAAGTTGCAGAATTTAAGTTTTTGCCAATCGCTGGGATATACCATAAATTCTTCCGCGCACTTAATGGCGAAAGCAAGATGAGCAAAAGAGACCCTATGTCTATGCTAACTTTAAATGATTCACCTGAGTTAATCAGAAAGAAAGTTATGAATGCTGTTACTGGCGGTAGAAAAACTGTCGAGGAGCAAAGGAGGCTAGGTGGTGTACCAGAAGATTCTGTTGTCTACGAGCTTTTGTTTTATCATTTCATGGAAGACGATAGGAAGGTAAAGAGAATTTATGATGATTACAGAAATGGAAAGATGCTAGACGGGGAGATGAAAGAACTTGCTATAGAAATTGTAACAAAGTTCATCACAGAACATCAAAAGAAAAAGGCAAAAATGCTTCCAGTTGCAGAAAAGATTTTGAAAGAAGGTTAGATAAGTGAACCCATGGCTAAGAAATACGAACTAACACCAGAAGGTCAAGAGTACCTTAAAAAAGGTCTTCCTGAGAAGCAGCTTGTGGATATTCTGAACAAACAACCGATGAAATCCCTGCCATTCGACGAAGCTAAGAAAATTGGGAATTTCTATATCGGTTTGCAGTGGGTGTTGAAAAACAAATGGGTCAAATCATACGGAAAGGATCTGGTTCTTGCTAAATATCCAGAACAAATTCCAGAACAAGAAGCGCTAGAAAAAATCGACAAAGGTGGCGATGCTGAACCGAACTTGATTAACATCCTGCTACAGAGAAAATTAATAAAGAAGATTATCACAAGTGAAGCTGACAAACTTGTGGGTAAAGAAGTTACAAATCTTACGCCGCAATTGTTGAAAAGCGGGTTGTGGAAGCAGGTTAAATTCCAAAAGTATGATGTCAATGTCCCTGTATCGAAGGTATATCCGGGCAAGTTGCATCCTTATCGACAGGTAATAGAAGAAGTTAGAGAGAAGTTGATTGGCCTTGGATTTGTGGAAGCAAAAGGTCCTTTGGTTGAAACAAGTTTTTGGAATTTTGATTCGTTATTCGTTCCTCAAGACCATCCTGCAAGAAGCATCCACGATGTATATACCGTTAAAGAACGTAAACAAGGAAAAGTTCTTGATAAAGAATTGTTGAAACGGGTGGATGAAACTCATAAGAAAGGATGGGTAACTGGAAGCAAAGGATGGGGTAATTGGGATTTTGAATTGGCACGAAGATTAATCCTCAGGAGCCAAACAACGGCTGTATCTGCTAGAACTTTGTCGAAATTAAAAAGAGAGAATTTACCGCACAAGATGTTTGTCATAGATAGGAATTTCAGACCTGATGTGATAGATGCAAAGCATTTCATTGAGTTTGACCAGTGTGAAGGAATTGTTGCTGGTGAGGGACTTAATTTTAGAAATTTATTGGGTTATTTGAAAGAGATTGCAGAAACCTTTGGTGCGGAGAAAGTTAGATTCAAACCTTCGTACTTTCCTTTCACAGAGCCCTCAGTTGAAGGTGTCGCACTAATCAAAGACTTAGGATGGGTAGAATTTGGCGGCGCTGGGATATTTAGACCAGAAGTTACTCTTCCTTTAGGCGTGGAAACTCCTGTACTTGCATGGGGATTAGGTGTAGGAAGACTTGCGATGATAAAACTTGGTATCAGTGATATACGATATCTTTACTCTGATAATCTGGATTGGTTGAGGAACAAGGAAATGGTGAGATAATGCCTACAATTACTTATGACAAAAAAGATTTGTTGAACTTGATTGGCAAGAAACTCTCAGATGAACAATTAGAAGAAGTAATACATTTAATGAAAACTAATGTTGAGGATAAAAATGAAAATGAGATAACTGTAGAGTTAACGCCTGACAGACCGGATTTATTTGGTATTGAAGGTCTGGCAAGGGCTGTGAAACAATACCTAGGATTACAGACAGGTTTGAAAAAATACAAAGTTGATAGTGCTAAAATACAAATCAGGGCTTCTTATCTGCAATATAGGCCATATCTTGCAGCTGCAGTTGTTAGAAATGTAACAGTGAATGACGCCTTCATCAGAAGTTTGATGAACATACAAGATGTCTTAACCGATACAATCGGTAGAAAAAGGAAGAAAGTTGCGATCGGAATTCACGATTTTGACAAGATTATACCAAATATAAATTATATAGAAGTGAGCCCCGATGAAAAAATTATGCCGTTAGACACAAATGAAGAAATGACTCTTGCTGAAGCACTAGAAAAGATTCCCAAAGGTAAAGAATACGGGCATATCCTGTCTGGATTGAAAAAGTTACCTGTGTGGAGTGATGCGAAAGGAATTTTCAGTTTTCCACCGATAATAAATTCTGAAAGAACAAGAGTTACCGAAAAGACAAAGAATCTTTTAGTTGAGTTAACCGGAACTGATAAAGAGGCTGTTCTGCAAACGCTGAATATAGTCGTAACTAATTTTGCTGAACGAGTATGCGTAATAGAAGCTGTGAAAATATTTCACGGTGAAAAATTTGAAGTTACGCCTGACCTCAATCTTACTTTCATTGACTTGGGAATCGATGAAACGAATAAGTTAATCGACTTGGATTTGAAAAAAAGTGATGTAATAGGCGCACTCAACAGGATGGGTTATGATGTCACAGAAAACAAAGGTTTGTTGCGGATTTTCATTCCAGCTTACAGAACTGATATCCTGCATAAAGTAGATGTGATAGAAGATGTTGCGATTGGATATGGATTTAATAATTTTATTCCTCATTTACCGAGCATAGCTACTGTAGGGAAGACTCATCCAGTTGAAAAACTTTCGAGCAAAATTAGACAGTTGTTAGTCGGATATGGATTTCAAGAAATTATCAGGCCTGTGCTGACAAATCAGAGAAATCTGTTTGATAAAATGAATGTTAAGCGGGAAGATGTTGTTGAATTGGAGAATCCTGTTTCAGAAGAATATGTGTGCTTGAGGAATTGGTTATTGCCGAGCTTGATGGAAGTGTTGTCGGCGAACAAGCATGTCGAATATCCGCAGAATATTTTTGAGGTTGGCGATGTTGTTGTTCCTGATGAAAATGAAGAGACCATGTCCAGAACCGTAAGAAAAGTTGCAGTTGTTTTGGCACATTCCAAAGCCACCTATGCTGAAATCAAAGGAGTTGTGGAATCCCTGTTGAAACAAATGAGTATTAACTATTCGTTTAAAGAAACCTCAAACAGAACATTTATAGAAGGTAGGCAAGCTGAAGTAATTTCAAACAATAAATCTATCGGTTTCATTGGTGAGATTTCTCCTGTCGTTTTAGAACAATGGGAGCTGGAAATGCCGTGTGCTACTTTTGAGATTAGATTCAAATTATAATTGTCCAATGTTTTTAGATCCGCTATATTTTTAGGTTTATCGTCTTATTTCGAGTCCTTCGACATTTTTGTCAATAGGACCGAGAAGACCGAGATCTGCCCATGTCTCCAAATAGCGTTCTAAATCTCCACCATCTGCTACTATTAATCTCCTGAGATTACCCTCACTTCCTAGAATAATTAATCCTGTCTCACATCCCTTTGTATCATCAGATTGAAGAACGCCGCTCCTAAATATGTAAGGGTTCCATTCTGGATTACATTTATCCCATTCTCTATCGAATTCAAACCCATAAAAATCAACCTTTCTTACTGGTCCACCATGTTCTATATATCCCCAAGGAAATGATATTGCATAAAGATATGGACGGCCACTAACACTATTTCCTTTTACTTCAGGATTTTTATCGAGTAAAGTTGCAATTTCTTTTGATGCTTCATAAGTTGTACCATAAAGTCTATCAAAATCTGCAGCGAATGAATATGTCTTCACAGAAAATCCTTTATGTTTTAAAAATCCTCTTGCTTGAATTGTATCAGTTCCTATCATAGATAGAAATTTCCAAATAAAGTATTTAAGCCTTTTTATGCACGCAATTTATTACCTAAACCAACTGAA
>CAYXOT010000054.1:0-4798 GCA_964466985.1 uncultured archaeon | reverse complement strand
TATTTTTATGCTAGATTCGGATAACCAAGAAACCTTGCAACAATTCCTCGAACTAGTTGGAAAATACGGTCTTGTAGCGTCGCCAATCGAGTTCCAGACTGAAGCGGCAAAGTCTATTTGTAAACTTCCTTATGAAATAAGAAATCCTGATGATCCAGCACAAGTTATTGCTGACGGTTCTCTTGACGGGCTTTACATGAATATTGGGCCGTGTGGTAACTATAGGCGTGTTGCAACAAAACAGGAAATGCATAAACTGAGACTCATCTCAGGAGAAGCTAGAGTTAGAGTAATATATCAAAGTCAAACTTCAACAAAAACTTCTTGATTCTCAACTTTGATTTTGAAAATCGTCTCATCGGAAATATTCACACCAGTCGCTGGATTAGCAATCTTCTTCCCAGTTTTTACATTGAACCTCGCCAAATGGCAGCCACATGTAACAACCTCGCCTTGCAGAAACCCGTCGGAAAGAGAGCATTCCTCATGCGTGCATACATCGTCAATGGAATAAAATTCCCCGTCGATTTTAGCAATCAGCAAATCCTTTCCTTTGGCAGAAACTCTTTTCATCTTCCCTTCTGGAAAATCTGATAGTTTTCCGATAGAGACCCATTCAACCATAATGGACTCTTTAGAATTATAAATAAATATTTATCATTGATGCTCTACATGAACTGCTCTTTTTCTATAATGAGAAGCTGCTGTCCTCTCTGCTTCTCTCGAATGTCTCTGAATTATCCTGGTTGTTGCTTCGCTGTTAGTCAATTGCGGATCGCGTCGCATTTGATTTGCAATCCAGCGGGAACACTCAATAGACGGCATACTTCTTAAAATCCCTGGAAATTCTCTTGAATACGGGTCTATATCAATATGCTGTTCTAGATGCTCAGCGATATGTTCAAGGGTTTCTGCGACTGTATTTTCTCGGACAGCTCGTTTTGGGTACCTTTTGGAATGTTCTCTCAGCATACTTCCAACAGAATATAATCTACTTATGTAATTTTCCCTAGAGGGGGGTTCGGACTCCATAGGCATTCACAATCATCTGTTATTTCTCCACAACAATTCTCATAGGAGTTGACAGTTTCAATGACGCCTTCTTCAAGGCTTGCTTGGCGAGAACGAGATTGTTTTTATTCACCTGTAAAGTCAGAAGAGCCTGGTCCCTGCTTATTTGCACAGCCTTCCCTCCCGGCTTGCCGAATGCGAGCTTCATTCCTCTCGAATATCTGTCTGCACCAGCGCCTTGAGCTATAGGCTTTTCGCGAATTATCTGGTGCGGATAAAGAAGGAATCTCAGGAAATATCCTTTCGGTGCCTTCTTCTCCAAGAAATTGGTGGCAACAATCCTTGCGGCTTCCATTGCATTATCGCGTATCTGCGCAGGCTCTTTCGCGACAAGCTTCAAAATAGTGTCAAAACTGCCATTCGTCTCGCCCATCAGGAACTGGTGCATTTTTCCAGGAGGCATTGTCGGGATGTAGCTTTTCGCTCTCCTGGAAGAGAATCTGGTCCAAGGTCTCTCCAAAGTTCTCATCGATCTTCCGGGCCTTAGTGCTGCCATAACAATCACTTTTACTGCAATGTTTATAAGTTTTATACTATGTTGGTCTTGAAATAGTCTCGTAAGCCAGCTCCCTGTCGTCAATAACTGTCCCACTCCAATCAAAAATTACCAGTTTCAAATCCATACTACCAGTCTGTTACAAAGCTTATTTATCCTTTAAAAATTTGAAAATAGTATTGGTTTTATGTCAAGGCCAAGCTGGGACGAATATTTTCTGGAAGTTATGAAAAGCGTAGCTGCCCGCGCCACATGCGACAGAGGTCGAAGCGGTTCTGTTATTGTGAAGGATAAACGAATTCTGTCCACAGGATATGTCGGAGCTCCTGCTGGTATGCCGCACTGCGACGAGGCGGGTCACCAATTGAAGAAAGTGGTGCACGAGGATGGTGTAGAATCAATCCATTGTTTGCGGACTGTGCATGCAGAGTTGAATGCGATAACTCAGGCTGCGAAGTTTGGGGTTTCGATTGAAGGCGCGACAATATACTCCAAAATGGAACCTTGCTCCACATGCGCGATGGCCATTATCAATTCTGGAATAAAACGCGTTGTTTGCGAGAACGAGTATCATGCGGCTAAGGACACAAGAGACTTATTCAAACAGGCCGGGATAGCGCTGGTAGTCTTGAACAACAAAGTAGAAGAATACGAAAAACAATAAAGATTGAAATGAAAGTCGTAGGTCTGACCGGCACCATAGGTTCTGGAAAGGAAATCGTCCGCGAGATTATCGAAAAAAACACAAACTCATATTCCGTTGTTCTGTCAAGTTTGCTGAAAGAGGATACTTTGAAAAAACAGGGAATAATGATCACCCGCGAGATAAGACAGAATCTGGGGAACGAGTTGAGAAAACAGTATGGTAATGATATTCTTGCAAAAATAGCTGTAAGCTTCATGCAGAAGAACAAGGACTTTCTGGTGATTGACGGGATTAGAAATCCCGGAGAGGTAGATTTTCTTAAGACTAAATTTGGTGTAGACTTTAAGCTAGTGGCAGTAGACGCTCCCCAGCAAGTTAGATACGAACGAATCAGCCAGAGGAAAAGAGAAGGAGACCCTCAGACACTGGAAGAGTTTGTTAAACTCGATGAACGCGACCAAGGGAAAGAGGAGTCTGATTATGGCCAGCAAGTCAGAAAATGCATTGAAATGGCAGACATAACCATCCAAAACGACGGCAGCTTGGAAGACTTGGAAAGAAAGGTAAAGGAACACCTTAGTACAATATAATTTATCTGAACGCTGTCGTTATTTCCTTGTCATCTTTTTTGGAATAGATTTTCAACGGCTTGTCCTGTTCGAATTCAATTCCCAAATCCTTTGCAATCTCGGCCTTCTGCAGTTGTCTCGCGATGTCCATATAATGCCGAGGCAGGGACATCAGCTCCAATTCAGAAAGCTTTACAACAACCTCGTGCGACGTGTCGCCCTCGATTTTTGTTATCAATTCCCCCTCTCTCGTCATAATTTCAGCGACCAGTTTTTTATTTTCCACTCTAACAAGAACAATGCACCTCGGGTCCTCGACATCGTCCCCCCACTTCATGTTCGGTGGCCTTTCCCATATTGCGCATTGAACAAGCTTCTTTGCATTGTCCCAATCGTCTTCATAAATGTGCGCGGAATTGGACGTGATGGACAGTCTTCCAACCTGCAATCCAGCAGCCTTCGCAATCTCCTCCTGCAAAAATCTTAATCCAAATGCATTCAACAGGGCGGCTTTGAACATGTCGTGACTTCTGACTGTGGCGAGAAGATTCAGTTTTCCATCAACGTGCAACGCCTGGACAAGTGCGATACACGGCGGCGAACTTACTTTCTGGTCCGATGACGGATTCCATGTGACCGCGACTGCGCGCCTGGAATTTATTGAGTCTTTCAACTTATTTATGATGTAACCTATCTGGTCGATTCCGTTTTCCGCGGGATAATTTCTTAATCTCTGGCCGTATGTATAAGCGCTCTCTTTCGGAAGTTCCTTTTCAATGAATACATTTTTTATATACTCTGATATGTGATTACTGCTATCAAGTCCAATCACACTTTTCAATTCGTTCGGCCAATCTTCTGGGATATACGGATTTTGGGAATCCTCTTCTTCGATAACCCATGTGACGGCACCGAGTTCCTTTATCTTGCTACCATACTCATCCGTTTTGATTTTCCCGTATCTGACAATTCTGTCAATCGCTTTTATCCATGCATTGGCAGTTTTCCTTCCTCTCACAACCCAGCCTACTTCTTCGGACGGCAATGGGCCTGATGCCTCTCTCTGATATACAGGAAAACTAACTGGTTGCATGTAAGAATCCTTTTTCTCCACAGCCGTGATTTTCTGTGCAACATCTTGCAAATCCATCTCACTGACATCAATCAACTGAACATTCTTGATGACATTGTTTATAACAGAAAAATCCATATTCTCGTGGAGCTTGAAGTTGTCGCCTTTTACAGTGCCGTCATCCGCCACGCCGTTTTGCCACAGATTTACAAGCACGCTCCATCCAGCCTTTCCGGTTGGAGTCTGAGACAACTGCCCCCTGCCCCATACAAAAACATGCGTTATCTGTGGGTTGAGACACAGGTTCCTGAGCATTATGTTGACGCCTTCCTTGCTGTATAAGGTTCCTATGATTGCGCAACTAGTGATGAATTGCGGGACTTGGCTGGTGACCAAGCTCGGGTCGCTCCAGACAGTACACAGTCCTATATGAGCACCCTCACCGACCAAAACCTTGTATTTTTCAGGAAGATACAGTTCCATATTTCAGATTAACTGGTTTTAAACTATTAATTCTTTCATAGATTTCAAGTCCTATAAGCAGCAATCATTCTAATTCATGAAGAAGTTTAACAAACCTCCCCCTAGTTAACTTTAAGGCTCTTTGCATACTGTTTACATTTACAGCTAAGCAAATAGAATCATGAAATGAAGCCTGTGATTCCAAATAAAGTTTTATATGTGGCGAAGCTTCGAAAAAACCCCTCCTATTATGTGAAGAAAACACAGTTACATCATCTAAATTACGTGCCCTGTCGCCGGATGTTGAAAAAATTACAATATCACCATAGCGCATTCCAAGCGATTCTGCAATCTGTGCTTCTTTTTGATATCTCCGAGCGATAGTACTTATTGATCCTGCTAATTGGCGATACTCTTCATCATCTACAGAATTTGGTGATGGTATAGCGTATCCACGCTTTATTTTTTTTACTACCACTAAT
>CAYXOT010000053.1:0-4839 GCA_964466985.1 uncultured archaeon | reverse complement strand
AAGAAGCAGCATAAGCCTCCTAACTCCATTTTCAAAAGCACCCCTATTCTTATTTAATTCCTCAAACTCTTTCTCTAAATCAATGATTTGACTAACTACCTTTTCCTTTTTCTGCGCTACCTCTAAAGTCTTGGCTTTTTTTATGAATTCTATTAGTCTTTGTCGTAATTTATTTCTGTCTTTGCTCAATTTATCAACCAAATTTGGAATCAATAATTTATTTTCAAAGAAGCTATTTATCTTCTTTGCAATTTCCAAAGAGTTTGAAATATTTTTTTGGTTTTCAACTATTTTTTTGAAAATATTTTTTTGAATTTTAACAATCCTTTTCTCTTGCTCAATGCAACTCCTTAAATGCTGAAGGCGAGCATAATAATCTATTGTGCTTTTTCGCTCCAACTCACTTGCAGTTCGGCTGAGTTTTCTAATTGAATCCTGTGAATTTTTTATAAAAGAATCGTAATATGAAACCTTTTTTTCCACCAATACAACCGAACCAGACAACTCCGCCAATTTGTTATACAGTTTACTTAAATCCTTTTGTACAGATTGAATTTCGGTATTTTTTCTATCTAGTGTGTCTTTCTGCCCCTTAATTTCTGAAATAAATTTCTGATATCTTTCTTGCTCAATTAAAATCTCATTTGTAAGCCGATTGATGTTGGTTTTAGCTTCATTTTTTTTAAATTGAGCTTCATTATACAATTCTTCCTGCCTCTGCTTGTATTCCTGCAGTTCATTCATTCCAAGCCTCACGGTTTCTAATTCTATTCCGAGTTCGTCTTTTAGTGCATCAAATTCCCTCTTTAAATTCTTTAGTTCATCTTGCCGATTATCAAAATAGTTTAATATGACTTCAGCTTTCCTTACAAACATTTCTCTTTTACTTTTAAACAATTTTGTCCTTATATCAATCTCCTGACCTGTATGTTTTCTATCAATGAGGTACGGTGTTGTTAACTTATATTCAACACCAATTGTACAATGCGTATCTAAGAAAGCTATCCATTCTAAAATGACTGTAGGATTTACCCCGAGTTCTTTTGAGGCATCATTTAGTGGGATACTGCCTCTTTCCCTGACTAAATTGACTAACTTGTCAACTCCTGTCTCTAAAATTTTAGTTTCCATTTGTACATTTTAATTTAAGAGATAATTATGGAGTATCCCAAAAGATTTTATTTGCATAACTCTGTGATAGTTTTGGCGTTGTTGCACCTGGATTTGGAAATGAAGATGGGATTTGTTGTGAATCATACAAGTTGTTATAAGCGTCTAGTTGTGAGGATAACGACAACATCGAAGCAGGGTTATAGCTTCCACGTTTATTTTTAACCATTAATTTTGTAGGTAATGAATTTCCCCATTTTTAAACTTTTTCACTTTGTTAATTTTCATCATTTAACTTACCATAAACTTAAAGTTTTCCAAAGTTTAGTTTACTTGCAATGGTGTTGTTGTAAACCCAGGCAATGTATCATTATTCTGCATGAAAACCCAATAGCCGCCAAAGTTTTGGACATATTGATCACAGCTATTTTCTACCTCAGTATCCTGTACTCTTGGTACCCACACCCAAGAATCTTGGTTAAGATTCCACGAACCCCAATCATTGCTATAGCTTAGCGACTGTGGCGTGCTTATGACCACTTCTAAAGCTCTAATGCCGTTTGGGTTAAAAATAACTGGAGCAAAAGCATCTCTGCCAATACATGCATAGTTGTCATCACTAAGGTATGTTAAATATCCATTGGATGATGGATTATACAAGTTATCATTCTGCTGAAGCGCTAGCCCTACCAAGTTCCATCGCTTGTTTAAAAGCAGCATAGGTGGCTCTGTAAAATCCCTTTCAAAAATTATACCGTATTGATTTCTCTTGGTTGCATGTATGTATAAAGCATCTAGTGGCTCAACGCTATTATTTGTCACTGATTGCCAAGATTGGGCTGCTGAATCCCATTTTAATATGGCATCAATTCCGTCAGAGATTTTTAACTTATTATCTTCCAGTCTTAATGGCGTTGACCTTAAGTTCCAACCGACTTCTAATGGAACAGTTAAATCAACAATTGTTAGATTCACTGACGTATGCTCTGATTTTCCTGTTGTATCATTAACCCGCACTTGAAATTCAAATTCACCTAATTCAAGCTTCTCTGACACAAACTTCTTAAGGTCGTCAAAGTCAATTACATTATAATTATCATAGAGCTGGTAAATATGCTCTCCTGCACAGAAATTATATTTGTAAAGTCCATTTTCTTCATCCAACTCAGCGGATGGCATATTGTGTGTTTCATCTGCCAAGTATTGCTCCCATGCCTCCTGATTGAAGCTAGGCAGTTCTGTCAGATGAGGATAAAACATGCTCATTAGTGCGTCATGCACTTCTACTTGTACGTCATCAACGTGAGACTCTGTTACATTGATGAGGAAAGATGCACACTTAGGGCCATTAAAATAGTTGTTTCCATTGACACCTACCTGATAATATTCTAAATCTATCATGTCTTGATCGACCTCTGCTGTATTTATTACAGGCGCATTATCATCAACCAAAACAGCTTGGCAGCGCACATCTTCTTGATTTTCTGCATTGTCGACAGAAAAGAAACAAATCTTATGTGTTGATTCTTGCGGAATTACAAAAGATTGAGTGTATCTTAGTGGATACTCTTCTCCTTCTTCCAATAATTCTGTCTTTAATCTCCAGTAGGTCGCCACACAACTCTGCCTTTCGACTTCTTGAGTTTCAGGGTCATCTACTGCTAATGCACAGGTTTCTGAACCTTCATAGATATTATTGTCATGAAGCCCGACATACTCTATTTCATTATATTCCTGCCTACATTCAACTGGGATTTTTATTTCATAGGATGTATTTGCTACACCAGAGCCACCTTCATTATCAACAGCATCGAGTGTTACAGTTGTGTTTGTTGTTATAAAATGAGCATTTACTAAAACATCCCCATCACAGCTCGGCACTTTAATTTGAGCTTCTCTATTTGGCTCGCCATACGTTTTAGTTGTTATTGGAGGTATATTTTCCAAAACTGTATGATTTTGCGACTTAAATTCCTCTTTATTGCCCAATTTGTCTGTACTATAAAACTCTATAGTGTGGCAGCCTTCTTCATTTATTGTAAAAGAGTCCTCAAATAAATTAAATTGTGATGGCTCACTATTGCAGAGATAGAATCTATAATAAGTTGAATTTACTCCTGCACCTTCACCATCATTTGCTTCAAGGGATATTTGTGTTGACTGTTTTATTAAAATTCGTCCTTCTATGTTTTTTGCTGTTATTGGAGGTGAATCATCAATAATGGCTGTGATGAATTTCTCTTCTTCAATGTTGCCAGCAGCGTCCTCTGACCAGTATGTTATCGTATGCTCACCCTCAGAAAATCCTTCCAATGTAAAAGTTCCCCCTGTAGAACCAAAGCTTGATGTATCATCCTCATCTGTTTTGTAGGAAACACTTTCAACACCTGAACCACCTTCATTGTCCTCTGCAGTTAACGTAAATTCTGTTGATGCTGCAGATGTTACAAAAGCTCCATCTTCTGTTGGAAAATTCGGCTCACCCACATCTAATGAGGAAGTTGGGGCAGTTTTATCAATGTCTATATTTGACACACTTGTCTCGTTAGAGTTGCCTGCATTGTCAATAGCTTTTCCAGTGGCTGATTGCTCAGCCCCATTTTCTGTAAGGGCAACTGGCTCTGTGCAGAAGTCAATTCCTGATACTTCATCAGCGCAGTTAAATTCGACTGTAACATCGGAAACATACCATCCATTTTCACCTAATGTTCCGATTGTAATCTCTCCAGAGATTGTTGGCGGTGTTTTGTCTATCTGAACAGTTGCAGATTTTATTGATTCAATGTTTCCTGAATTATCTGTTGACATATACCTAATATAATTAGTGCCTTCACTGCTTACTAAAACACTTGTTCCAGATGAGGCAGGCACACAAGAATTTGATTGGTCAACGCAATATGATGTGTTAGCAACACCAGAAGCTGTATCGCTTGGCGTTAATGTCACTGTTACGTCAGAGTTCTGCCATCCTGCCGGGGCATTATCAGTTGTGGTAGGCGCTAAATTATCAATTGTAAAAACGGCATTTGAATCATCTTGTCCTGTAAGCTGTCCATCTGAAGCTATTACTCTAATTAGATATGAAGCACTATCAGTTGTTGTAGTTGTATCCCATGCAAACAATCCATCATTTGCTTCTCCTGTTGCTATATTTGTCCAGCTAGCGCCATCTGTGCTTTTTTGTATTGTTATGGATAATGCATCGCCATCTGAGTCACTAGCATTCCATGCTATATTTTTTGTTCCTTTCCAAATCTCGCCGCCATTTGGCGATAAAATAGAGACTAATGGAGCACGGTCAAAATTTACTATGAGGAACAAAAATTCAAACTGTACCTTCTTATTGCTTGAAGCATTATTATAAAATTGTATGTCCAGTGTGGAAATTTCAGAGATTGTGTCCACGCCCTGAGCAAATAAGTCATAAGTCTTGTTAACCTCAGACGTTTCATTTGATAATGGCTTAATGCTCGTATCCTGAAGCGCCTGTCCATCCAAAGCCCAGCTAATGAATCTTGAGCCGCTATATCCATTGGCAACTTTATATCGCGTTTTTAATGTGGTGCTAAGTATAGTTCCAGAGAGGTTGCTTGTATTAAAAGAGTCTATAAACATATTTTTTGATTGGTCTACATCATAAAAACGTGTATTGTCTGTAAACAAATCAGAGAGTGACTCACTTGTGTTGTCACCAGAACCTTGTGATGAAGGGAGAACAGTTACTGTTGT
>CAYXOT010000052.1:0-4869 GCA_964466985.1 uncultured archaeon | reverse complement strand
GCGTCGCAATGTTTTCGATAAATGCACGGTAGAAGCTGCCCATTGCAACACCGATACCCTCTGCTATGCTTCCTGTCTTCTCGCCTTCAAGCTTTCCCGCAGCATCAACTGAAATAATCTTCGCAACATTGCCATGTTTGACTTCCTTCTCAACCAGTTCCCACGGCTTTCCAAGTCTGCCGCCAGGACCTTTAGCTTTTATAATCACAACATTTCTCCCCTTGATTCTTTTTCTGGCAACAATGGTGTCTCTTATTTCCTTTCCACGCGAATCTCCAATCAAATGCGATGCAACCATAGGGCCTACAGAATCACCCATCGGCCAGCCGTTCGCCATAGTCTCAGTCCCGTTGAGCATGGCCTTGGCTATCTTTTCAATGAAAGGCATCTGCATCTGGAGCACAAGCGCAAGTTGGAGATTCTTTGTTTTTTTCACAGTTTCAACAAAATGCCTGACTATTTTCGCGATCTGATTCATCGTTATAGCTCCTGAGAGGCCGCCGACTAGACTGGCTTGCTCTTCAGGATTCATTTTCGGCGCAATTTCCTTGCTGAAATCCTTGAATTTATCCTCTACAAGCTCGACCAAATGGCTCAGTTTGTTCAGTATCCCGTAAGGATCCAAGTTGACGGGCTCTATAGCGAAAAATTCCATGAAATTCCCGACCTTCTCGTTGACATCATGCGTAGGTTTTTTCGATATCCTTCTCAAGACTATCTGCTTGGTTTTGCGCGTATACCCCTCAAGCATCAGTGCCGTGCTTTCAAGCTTCCCGAGCATCTGCATCAACATCAGCCTCGGGTAGAAGAACATCATGACCATGAAGAATCCTATCCAGATTACAGTGCCGATGAAGCTCGTATCCCCGAATAAAGGCATTTTTCCCACCTAGAATTATTCAAAATTAAGCGTGCTTATTTAAATAAATTCTTGCTAAAGCACCAGCATTTTCTTGTCGTTCAGGCTGTACAGGGCGAGCTTGATGCCGGAGACAATCACCCATCCCATCCGCCTTATCTCGCCGTAGCGCTTCAGTTTCATTATGCTGATGGCAACAGAGCTTTTGCTCTTGCCTGTATGCTCGACAAAGTCTTTTATAGTGCCTCTGTCAAACTCCTTCAGATAACTTAGTATCTCAGCCTGCGACATCGTATCACCAATAGAACTTCAGTCTTATATAAATCATTTTTGACCTTTAATAAGGCTCTTCCACTTCGATTTCTTTAATCTTTTCGAAATCCTTTTTGTTTTTAGTCCACACTTTGCATTTTTGATAGAAAGCTGTAGCTGCTATAATAGCATCCGGTATTTGAACATCATAATTTCTTCTGAATTCCCCAGCCTTTTGAGCTATTTCATTATTAAGAATTATTTTTGAAAACAATTTAATGAGTTCATCGAGTTCTTGTCTCCGTTTCTCTAGTTTAATATCCGCTCCAGCAAACATTTCTGCCTCTGTAACCGATGATATGTAACCTGTTACTTTTTTGTTTCTAACTTTCTCGATAATATTTTTTGCTGGTTCAAAACCTCTCATGTGGTCTATTAAAATATCGCTATCGACCACAAACTCATTTGTCATATGCCCAGCCTTTTAGCCCTTTTTTCCCAGCCCTTTCTTACTCTTCTGACGTATTCTACACCAGTTTCATTTATTTTCCAACTGCCAAAGGTTCTTTCTACGACATCTTTTTTGTCTTCTCCTTTAACATTTTTGGTGGGCAGCGATTTCGTTTCTAATTCAACTTTTCTCAATTTCTCATTAACTAGCTTGGAGAATCCCCGCATTTTTCCGTATCTTTCAACAGTCTCCCTGATTAACTTCCTGTATAACTCGTCATCAAAATTTACTGTAGCTTTCACCATAATATCGCCATAAAAACATTTAGCTGGTTAAATATTTAAATGATTATATATTTAAATGATTATTGGGATAGGCAGGGAGTAGATGGAAGGAGTTATATAAACAGAAAGATTGCACCTCAAGGTTTGATACGGATGGATAGATTTCTTGCAGGAATTGTTTATAGGACTAAGAATGAATGGAAACAAGTTTTTAAATCCTAACACGGTGCTTATTTTAAGCAGGATAATCTCCGAGCCATAGACCAAATAATTTATATGCGCAACGATTTCACTTAACTTTACCTTAATATAAATAAATTTCCAATAATATAATAGAATTCTATGGCAGAAGGTCACAGCGGTGGTCATTTTAAGATTATCCTTGCCCTTGTGCTGATAGCCGGGATAATGGGACTGATCGCGTATGCCAATACAGGGGATCAGTTCCTGCAGGCTTTTAAGATAGGCAAGTTTGCGGATGTTCAGCAGACGACTGCGGAACCGTTTGGGATATCTTTGACGACAGGAGTGACAGCGCTATATGGGAAGAGTTTCTCTATCGCGGGTTCGCCTTTCTCATTCGAAGGCGTTTGCAGCTCTTTGAAGGTGGGGGGTTTGGATATTGAAAGAGAGGAAACAAGATGTTCGGTATCTATCGAAGGTTTCACAGGAACATTCCAATACAGCCCGTTCGGAAGCATTTTGTTTGTCGGTAGCGGTAGCTCTGTTAAAGTGGATTCGAACAGGTACAGCTCCGCGGCGCCGATAAGCTTTGAGTTCGAGGCTATACCTGCAGGGTTCTTTGTCGGCGGAATCAGCGAGAATAAAATTTCAGTGGTGGTGCCGGCGGGCAAGATCGAGAAATACGGCAAGGACGGATCGCTCAAGGCTGTGGCATACTTGAGCCAGAGCACGTTGGATTTAAGTAGTTTGTTTGGCAATGCACAATTAGATAATGGTGAGCTTAAGATCACCGGAACTGCGACTTCTGTCAAAAGCGAAGAATTCAGCTGGTGAATGCCAGCAATCAAAAATCAAAATCAAAAGGAGTGATTGAATGTATCAACAAAGAAGAACTAGAAATGACTATGGAAACGTAGCCATTTTTGTCGACGGACCTAACATGCTCCGAAAGGAGTTCATGATAGACTTGGGCGAAGTGAGAAGAATCGCAAGGAAATTCGGGAGGATTGCAATTGCAAAGGTTTTCATAAACCAGTACGCGCCCGAGAAGCTCATAGAAGCTGTGATGAACGAAGGCTTCGAGTGCAACATGGTTTTGGGAATGAAGGCTGACATGGAGACTTCCGCTGACGTGGATGTTTCACTTGCGACATCAGCGATGGAGGCTATCATAACGAAGGAAGTCGACACTTTGGTCATAGTCACGAGAGACGCAGACTTTCTGCCTGTGATACAGAAGGCCAAGGAATACGGCAAGAGGACTGTAATCATAGGCGCGGATGCTGGTTTCTCGGCATCATTGCAGAATGCGGCTGACATGGTAGAAATATTGTAAGTTATCGAAATTTCGGATAATGTGCTGGAGGGCATGTTAAATGAAGAAAAATTTCCGATAATTTCTAGTTCACGGATTAAGTGACATTGCTCAGATACTATTTGGGTTCGGCTGAGTTATCCGTATAATCTAATCTACTTTTATATGAATGTCTTCATTGAAAATTTCTTTAAATTCCCATCCCAATTTTTGTTTGGATTCTTCAATCGCCTTACCGATTTCTGCCGCATCCTTTTCAATTATTTTCAAATCGTTTTTAACAGAGTCAATATCAGAATTTGTTTTATCAAGCCCCTTTTCCAGTTCAAACTTTTCATCCGGTCTTTCTATCATGATTGCATTTTCAGCCTCCTCCAGCTTAGTTTCAATTTTCAGTTTTTCTTCATAAAATCCGCTCAGTATTTTACTGTCTAATACTTCCTTCATTCGATTCAATGATTTTATTCTGTCCCCTTCTTTCAGTTTCAATTTTTCCATCATAGAACTCATTTTCTCCGCGACAGTCCGAATCAATAAAATATTTTCATGCGTCAATTCCCGATTATCAAGAAAACTCGTCAAGTCTTTCTCCTGATCAAAAACAACTTCCTTGTCAGCAACCAATTTTAAGAATTTCTTAATTGGGTTGTCCAAAGCGGACATATAATTCAAAAACAACATCCTATTTTTTTCCAACTCATGCTTCAGTGTCTGACTTTCATCGAGTAATTTCAAAAATTTCTTGTATTCATTTGTATCAGTTAGTTCATTCAGACGGTTTTCAACGGCTGATTTTTCGTTTTCCAGATTCTTCAGCTCATTTTCCAGCAAAAGTTTTCTATTTATTGAATTTTCTCTGCTTGAAATTTGTATTTCGAATTTGTCGATTAAATCTTTGAGTGATTTCATTTTCGTGTTCTCCAATCGGAAGTTTCCAATCACCTCTTTGAAAGGCTCCAACATTCCCGCAACATAATTCACATTTCTAAAAATCGGAATTATCTGCTTGTCCAAATACTCTTCTATTTTTTTGTAGTTAGCCATCGAACTTAACACGGTGTCCGAAATTAACAAATGAGAATTTTCATAGAATGCTATGATTGAACCTATATCATTGCCTGTGAGTGATTTCAGTTCTTTGCACAGGTCATGCAATTTTTTAGAAATTGTAGTCTTGTTTGATGTAAGTATCTGAAACAGGCGGGGATCCATTTCTGCGCTTCCAACCTGAGAATTCCTGAATATCTCGAGTCCAGATTCTATGTTGCCCACTACAGAAAGAATTTCAGAGTGCTTTTTTAAGGCCATTTCGACAAAGGACCTCTCCCCATCCGCAATTCTGCCAAGCAGGTTTTCCTTAATAGATTTTATGTCATCTTCTAATACTCTGTTGGTATTTTCCCTTCTTTCATTTTTGAAGAGTATGTTGAACGGCCACATGTATGTACCGATAAAACTTATTGTATTTTTTTTATTTATCAATGGGGTCATTTGGAATTAATTTGGTTGAGGCTCATCTTCTTCT
>CAYXOT010000051.1:0-4883 GCA_964466985.1 uncultured archaeon | reverse complement strand
TTATTTGCCCCATCACCTAGAAAAACTATTTTCAAACCTTTCAGTTTTTTCTTTTTCTGTTTGATTGTATACAAATCGGCTATAGCCTGACATGGGTGCTCCAAATCTGATAAGGCATTGATAACTGGTTCTTTGGATACTTTAGCCATTCTTACCAAATCGCTCTGAGAAAATACACGCGCTATAATAGCATCGCCGTATCCTTCGAGCACTCGCGCAGTGTCTTCAATAGTCTCTCCTCTTCCTAGCTGCAATTCATTCCAATTCAGAACTATCGCATTTCCTCCCATCTGGTTGATGGCGACTGTAAAGGAAACCCTCGTTCGCGTTGAAGCTTTCTGGAAAATCAATACTATATTCTTGCCTTTCAAATCGTTTGTCTGTTTGTTTTTCAGTTTGTCGGTTAGCCTGAATATCTTCTCTACGTCGGCTTTTGACAAATCTTTTATAGAAAGCAGGTCTTTCATTCTATCGTAGTTCCTCCTTTGCCAGCTAATGCACTATTTATTTCCTGAACGGATGTTATTATCACCTTCTTGCCGCCATGCTTCAAGAACTCTATGCTAGCTTCTATCTTGGGTTTCATGGAACCCTCTTTGAATTCACCAGAGTCAAGAAGTATTTCTGCGCCGTTTATGTCGAGTTTTAAAATTGGTTTTTGAGTTCTGCTTCCGTAGTTAAGATACACATGCGGAACGTCGGTTAAGAAAATGATATAGTCCGCTTTCAATTGAGTTGCGAGTTTTGCAGTTGAATAATCCTTGTCGATTACAGCGTCTACTCCGCCTAGTTTGCCTCTTTCCTTTACAACCGGTATCCCTCCACCGCCGCAAGCTATTACGATAAACTTCTGACGGGCTAGAGTTCTTATTTCTTGTATATCCTCTATTCTGACAGGTTTGGGTGATGGTACGGCCCTTCTCCAGCCTTCTGGTTCCCTTATCATGCTCGGAAATATTTTTTCTTTGTAATAGCGTCCTATCGGTTTTGTAGGGTTTTTGAATGCAGAATCCTTTTTATCAACTAATACACGCGTGACAATTGTAACAGCATTTTTTTTCCAAATGTTTTCTATAGCCTGTTGAATCCAATAACCTATTTGACCCTGAGTCATTGCATCTAAAGTGTCTAAAGGCATCTCTGGTAAAATTTGTTGTGCTTTCTCTTGTTGGAGCAATAAATTACCAATCTGAGGACCATTGCCATGCGTAAAAACTAATGAAAATTTTTTTGTTAATGTCTTGAGACTGGAAATTGTTTCATTGACATGTGCGATTTGTCTTCCGGCAGTTCCGCTTTCTTTAGGATGGATTAAAGCATTACCACCCAGAGCTACGACAGCTAATTTCATAATTTCAAGACCTTTTCTAAATTCAACTTTCCTACTTCTTCTAATTCGTAATTAACTTGAACCACTGCTTTATTGATTCTAATTATTCTTGGTAGTATAACCGGTGTGGCATCGATTACAGCATCGCATTTAGCCGAGTTAATAGTTTTTTCAAGTTCTCTGGTTTGTTGCTTGCTATAACCCATTGCTGGTAACTCCTTTGTTAGATGCGGAAACTTCCTGTAAACTTCCTTGATAGAGCCTACAGAATGCCTCCTTGCATCGATCACTTGGCAATTATACCGTTTTGCAGCTACAGTCCCAGCACCATAAGGCATTCCGCCATGCGTAAGAGTCGGGCCGTCCTCGACTATCAGGACCGATTTTCCCCTAATTAATTCTGGCTTATCTACAGTTACCACTGAATTTGCCAAGATTATCTTCGCTTTAGGATTGACTGATTTTGTATTATCGACAACTTTCTCTATATCGGATTTTTTTGCTGAATCTATTTTATTCACGATTACAACATCAGCCATTCTTAGGTTTGTTTCCCCAGGATGATAAGTTAATTCATGTCCAGCTCTATGTGGATCGACAACTACAATATACAAATCGGATTTTAGAAAACTTACGTCATTGTTTCCCCCGTCCCACAATATAACACTCGCTTCCTTTTCTGCTCTCCTTAAAATTTTCTCATAATCAACACCAGCGTATACAACGATTCCATTACTAATATGAGGCTCGTACTCTTCGCGCTCTTCTATCGTGGCATTATACCAGTCTAAATCCTCGTATGTGGCGAATCTCTGCACAATTTGTTTCTTCAAATCACCGTATGGCATAGGATGGCGGATTACAACAACTTTTTTACCACGAGCTTTAAGGATTGTTGCAATCTTTCGTGTCACTTGACTTTTGCCCGAACCTGTCCTTACAGCTGTGACGGAAATTACAGGCTTGGAAGATTTCAACATCGTTGAGTTTGGACCAAGCAAAACAAAGTCGGCACCATTAGCTAAAGCGGTAGAGGCTTTGTGCATCACGTATTCGTGTGAGACATCCGAGTAAGCGAAAACAACTTGGTCAACTTTGAATTTTTTTATCAGCTCAGGTAATTTTTCTTCTGGATATATTGGGATAGCATTTGGATACAGACTCCCTGCGAGTTCTTTGGGATATGACCTTCCGGATATGCCTGGTATTTGTGTGGCAGTAAAAGCAACAACCTGATAATCTGGATTGTCACGATATACGGTATTGAAATTGTGGAAGTCCCGGCCTGCTGCCCCTAAAATGATTATTTTAATCCTATCCATGATAATATTTATATTCTTTTAAATGAAAAAGAACAAATAGCATATAGTGATGGTGTGAAACAGAGACTAGTAAGTATACCAAAAGAAGATTTAGAAAGCTTGGAAGCTACTATAGAAACTCTCCAGAGCAAGTATGTGATAGAACATCTGGAAAAAAGTGAACAAGATATAAGGGAAGGCAGAACTAGGAACATAGATGAGCTTATCAAAGAGCTTAAACGTTAATAGTGTTTTACTGCCTCATCTTTATGGAGTATAACTTTCAATATTACCTTTTTCTCTACATCATTAATCTCGTACCAGAGTCTGAATGGTCCAATCCTTATTTGCCAGATACCAGATAAACGTCCTTTTAGTGGTTTACCATGTTCTGGATATTTTTGCAATTTTTCTTTTATTTTCTCCAACCATTCTGCTTTATCTTTATGTTTCTTTTTAAACTCTCTTCCAAAATCTTCTGTTATTTCGATTGTGTATACCACAGGAATCTACATTTAATTGGTCGTTTAGACAAAAATTATATATGTCTCTGGACACAGCGACTATCATACAGTCTTCATTCTTGCTGTTCATAATAACAGACCCGCTCGGTAACATACCGATATACTACAACGTGACCAAAGCTTTCCAGAAAAATAAGAAAAACAAAACAATTCAGCAGGCTGTATTGACAGCGGTTGCAATTTTAGTTTTATTCGCTGTGGCGGGCAACAAAATTTTTAATTATTTCAATTTGTCATTCGAGAGTTTTCTAATCGGAGGTGGGATTTTATTGTTCTTAATAGGGCTAGACATGGTCAGAGGCCATTTGAAAGTCTACAAAAGTGGCAGGGGTTTTGGTATTGTTCCGTTGGGAATTCCGCTAATCGCAGGACCAGGAGCTATAACAATGGTAATCATTCTGTCACAAACTCAAGGCTTGGGTGTTGCCATAATTTCAATTTTTGTTGCACTAGTTCTGATGGAATTAACGTTGGCATTCTGTGAGAATATAATGAAAGTTGTAGGTTACAAGAGCTCTGAGACACTTACAAGAATTATGGGCATAATATTAGCTGTGATTGCGGTTCAGTTTATTCTTAACGGATTGGGAGCAGTATTCTAAACCAAACAAACCAAGGGAGGCTTCTTAAGGAGGATTTCCAAAAGTTTTATCGCATTTTTGATATCGCTTGTATGCGCCATTCCAACTGCACTATGAATATTTCTTACCGGCACAGAAACTGTAGTTGCGGGTATCCCGCCACGAGAAAGTGAGATTGTCAAAGCGTCAGTTGCACCGTATTCGCTGACGTCGTATTGGACAGGAATGTCGTGCTTTTTCCCTATGTCTTTCAGCCAGCCGTTTATGCATTTGTTTCCAATCATAAGAGCATCCTTTATAGTCAGGCACGGTCCTCCGCCTAAGGAACGCGTGGGAGTTGAATAGACGTCGTCGGTTGTGGTTGTGTCAACTGCGATTGCCCATGCCGGATCAATGGTGTATGCAGATGTCCTTGCGCCCGATAAACCAATTTCTTCCTGGACAGTGAAAACATAGAATAATTCATTCTTGTTGTCCTTCAGAGATTTTGCCAATTCTATCAGAATGTAACAGCCCAGTCGATTGTCCAGGGCTTTTCCGCAAATAAAATCTCCATTTCCTACGAAACAACAATTCGAGTCATAAAAATGGACATAGCTTCCTGTCTCAACACCCAGTTTTGTCAGTTCCTCCTTTTTCAGCCCTGTGTCTATGAACAAATCTGTTACTTTGGGCAGCTCCCGTATCGCATCGCCGGAAGACATCTGGTCTGCGGTTATCACGCCTATTATCGGATTCTTGGTCTGTATAGCAACCTTCTGTCCTATTAGTGCGGAGACTTCGATGCCGCCGATTGTTGAAAAGACTATTTTTCCCTTTGGGTTTATTCTCTTTACCATCAAACCTATTTCGTCCATGTGGGCTGCCAGCATTACCCTTGGAACCCTGCCTTTCTTGTGAGCAATCAAATTGCCGAATTTGTCTGTGTATATTTCATCGACATATTTTTTAATCTCATCCTCAATAAGCTCCCTTATTTCCCCCTCATCGCCACTGACACCGCAGGAATTAATCAACTTTTGAAGAAGCTCCATATGCCCACTAGTAATTATTTGTTAACTGGTAATTAAATTATATCATGGGGACCAAGTTCATTTGCAGAAAGCCAGGACCCAAATCCGTTAAGATTCTTGGGAGGGACAGAAAA
>CAYXOT010000050.1:0-4904 GCA_964466985.1 uncultured archaeon | reverse complement strand
TACACGCGTAAGATCGTCGGCAGCGTCAGATGTGTATAAGAGACAGATATTTCCCCTGCCAAGGATGGCGAAAATACAAGCTATCGGTAAGGTGTGTGACAAATGCGGAACACCTTTTATTCAAGTTATAAGGAGACGTAGAAGAACTTTCAGGATGTGTCTTGATCCGAAATGCCCGACAAAAGAGGGGTGGAAATAGTCAGGCTTTTATTTATCAAATAGAATAATTAATTATGGGAAAACAGCGAAAGAAGGTTGCTTCTCATCACAAATATCTTCTGCCTTTATTCGTACTCACATCTTCGCTAGTGTTTGCTGTTCTGTTCACTATAGTTATAACTCCCGCTATCGTGACTAAATTTGGTTTTGAACCCATACTTCTTTTATTGCTTGTTGCTTCTGGCACTACAGCTTCCATGCTTGCGATTCTGTTCTACCTATTGCTGAAGAAAGAACTCAGATTATAAGCTTACCCACCGAACAAGTCAATTATACCTGAGATGACAAGCATCGCTGCTAGGAAATACACAAGCATATCAGGCAGGCCGTTGACTCTAAAGATCAAGAGGAAAGCTACTATTCCCTGGATTATTCCGAAAAATATGTCGAGCGGGTTCACCATTAAATTAAATTGTTGTGAAGATATTTAAAATTTTTAGAAATTTCCTTATAAGCACCAATCAACAACTTACCAGAACCCACCAACCGGGTTCTGTCTAATCTAAGAGACCTCTGAAAGATTGTCGCTTTGAGAGACCTAATCTATAATATAATTATCAATTCGGACAATTAACAGGAAATTTCTTGTGGAGGGTTAACACATTTTACATCAATCACTTGGTTTGCATTAGGGTTACGGACATAGCTTTCAACACATTTTTTAATCACATCTTTAACTGTTCCAGAAGAATCAAGAACAGTTTTTTTAATACAAAATAAAACAGGATTAAAACTGTATTTGCGTGAACAGTATTCATAGTTTACATTTTGACCAGTCGTTCTACCAGACTTGCATTCTAAATTCGAATAAGTATTGAATATAGTGCTATAGCTTTTCCAATCACTTCCATAACAAAGGCTGAAACCTTCGTTTTCCAAAATAAATACATAAGATGTTTCTATATAACTTTTAAGTTGAGTCTGGTCAATGGAACATGGATTATTGTTTATTTTTAGAAGAGATGTCGTATTCGACCCTATAGAGTGTATTTGAGTTTTTAGAGTATCCAATATTGACGGATTTACTACATAATATAACAAAGCTACAAAAACAATAATAGATAACAACAATGTCTGACTGCCACTATGTAATGCTTGATATAACCCATAAAAAATCAGACCGACTCCCGCCAATTTCGAGACTTGCACCAATAATGATATGCTTGTGAAAGTTTGTAAAGAGGAGAAATCGAAAATATTGAAAACATCACCAAAATAGTAATTGGTAATCCAATTAGGTAAGAAAAATAACAAAACGAAACCAAATATTATGATTAAGATGGGTTTAGATTCTATGTACATTATAAGCCTTTGATAGATAAAATTTAATTTGTGTGTTATTAACTCTTATTTTTCATTACTCTCAAATCATCAATGAAAATAACCAAATGGGTATTATTAAGATATTTCCTCTTTGTTCAAACACATCCCTACTTAACACTAAGCCGAATGGAGATTTGAAAGTTTTAATAAAGTCGTTTATACCTGCCAAGTCGTCATTTGATATAGTATTAGAGTACTTAACTTCTATCGGTAGAAGATTACTTTTTAACTCGAATATGAAATCAACTTCTTTCTTATTTTCCCAATAAAAAAGTTTTGGATTAGGAGAAGGCTCAAGTATAAATTTCAATCTCATTAGATGGTCGAAAACAAAACATTCTGCCACTTTGCCCAATTCTGCTGAATTCCCTAAAACCCTATCATCAAGATTACCGATAGAAGCGTTCCTTATGCCTGTATCAAGAACGTATATTTTCCTATTTTTCAAAGCCCTATTGCGTCTGCTCCTTGAGAAAAATTCGGTTTCAGCTACTAAAAATATATTTTTAAAATATTCAAGATAAGTTTTGAGTGTTGGTCTCTGTATATTCAAATCTCGTGCGGTTTTATTTATGTTTATTTTCGTTCCAGAAGAAGATGCGACCATTGAAAAAAGGTCGTCCAATACACCAGCATTTCTTACTTTGTAAAATCTTATTATATCCTGATAAAAAGTAAACTTCAGTTTTTCGAGGATGTTTCTATTTACCAACAGATAGTCGTTTCCTGAATCAAGAAATTCTGGATATCCACCAGCGATGAAATATTTATTCAAGAAAATCTCTATTTTATCTTTTAGTGGAACTACTTCGCCTAAAATACCATTGAACTCATCGAAAAGTATCTTAGGGTCTGATTTTAACAAGGAATTCGTAAAAGCTGTTCTTAATTTCATATTGGTATAACCTAATTCTATTTTGTTATAATCCAAAACTTCGGAGAACTTGAAAGATAAAATGGTATATCTGTTAACTCTGCCTAAAAGTGATTCCATTGCTCCTTTTGACAATGCTGTGGTAGCCGAGCCTGAAACAAAAAACTTTATCCTGTATTTCAAATCCCACAAGTTTTTGAGAGTATCATGCCAATCTTCAATATCCTGTATTTCATCGAGAAATACATAAACGGTTTCGTCAGAATCCATGGGTTTCTTTACTAAAAGCTTATAATACGTCTCCAGAATTTTTTCTATGCCAACCTTATTTCGTATTAACTCCTTGTTATCTACCGAAATGTAAAGCACATTATTGGGATTTACACCTTTATCCAGCAGATGCTTTATTAGCTGGTACATAAGGACTGTCTTACCAACCCTTCGTGGACCTAAAACAACTGTTATCTCCCTTTTGTCAATCTCTTTAGTTAGAACATGGAAGAAATTTCTTCTAAAATCAAGTGTCTGTGATTTAGGTATTTCTTTACCAGACCACCAAGGGTTATACTTCGAAATAATGCTCAAGATTTCTATTTCTTCCATAGATGTATAATACGTTATACATCTATTTATACTTATGTGTATAGTATATTATACAGTATGATACAGAAAGATGTAAGATATACTTTACAACTTGAAGAAAGAGGACGTTCTATGTTGGCTAACGGGATATACCCCAATCCTACAGGCAATAACATTTACACTATCCCTTCCCAATCGGATATACGCAAAAGGTATTCCGTAGCCCAAACGCCTTCGGGCTTCGTCTGCGAATGCCCAGATAACAATTATCGCAAAGTGACTTGCAAACACATTTTTCTGCTACAGGCTTGGCTGGGAATAAAGCAGAAAATCGAAAACAAGCCAAAAGTGGATATGCCTTATGATGATGACCTACGCTGTTGTTTCTGCTATTCTGCTGAGATAATCAAGAAGGGCTTCAAAAAGACGCATTTCGAAAGAAAGCAGAGATATGAATGCAAGACATGTAAAAAGAAGTTCGTGAACGACCCGATAAAGAGGACGAAAGGAAACGGGAAGATAGTAACCCTCTGTATGGATTTGTATTTCAAAGGTCTTTCGTTACGGGATATATCCGACACGATTTTTAGGTTCTATGGATTGAAACTCCATCACGAAACTGTAAGGCGTTGGATTATGAAATTTACAGAATTGATAAACAACTATGTGAACACTCTACAGCCAAAGCTATCTGAAACTTGGCACACCGATGAGCAAATGGTCAAAGTCAAAGGAAAGTGGGAATGGAATTGGAATGTCTTAGATGCGGACACGAGATTTTTGATAGCAACAAATCTCACGAAAAGCCGTTATATAAAAGACGCACGAAAAGTATTCCAGAAGACCAAGACAATAGCAAAGGAAAGCCCAGACAGAATAATTACCGATGGTTTGTTCAGCTATGAGAAAGCTATAAAGAAAGAGTTCATTCCATTCAGAACCAAGACGAAACATATAAGATTGGCTTCGATAAGAACAAAAGTCCAGAATAACAAGGTTGAAAGATTCCACAACACTTTTAGAGAATTCGACAAGGTCAAGAGAGGTTTCAAAGCAGAGCATACGACACAAGGTATATCCAATGGGTTCAGGTCATACTACAACTTTGTAAGACCACATATGGGTATATCCAATATGACACCATCGAAGATGGCTGGGATTGATTTGGACTTGGGTAGCAATCGATGGTTAAATCTAATACGATTAGCCAAAGCGAATGAGAAGTTGAATAAGGAAAACAATTTCAAACTGAATTACAAGAGCATTAACCACAACAGGTATGTCATAAAAGTATATGATAAAGACGGTAATGAGTTGGATTGTAAGGAATTAGGATTCAAGGATAGTTATAGAAGCGAAGAGATAGCCAATAAGTTTGTGGAGTTCTATAAGTTATTTCATCCTAAATATAAGTTTGAAATTACTGAAACTAATTAGTATGAGATGTCCTATCTGTCAAAGTGATATAAGAAGCAGTCCATTCGGTTGTAAATTCTGTGGTAAAGAGTTCTGTTATAGACATCAATTACCAGAGTTACATGAATGTGATGGTCTTGAAAAATGGAAGAAACAAGAATTAGATACTGTATCAAAAGCTGGTAGAAAGAAACTACTATATGCGGATTTACCAGCACAAGGTTACAACCCAAAAGTCCTTGAGATTAAGAACAAGAAACAAGCAGAGCAACTCTCGAGGGAGTATATAGCCGATAAAAATAATGTAAAGGAGTTTTTACCTGATTCTATCACAAGCGAATTTTCTAAAGAGGGTATATGGGTTATTAGAGGTTCTTTTAAAACCAGCAAAATTTTGGGATTAGGTTCTCAAATCAAAACATTCGAAATGACCATAAATGCAGTTAATGGAAAAATAATCAAATCTACTATGAAATGACACATCAATAAA
>CAYXOT010000049.1:0-4922 GCA_964466985.1 uncultured archaeon | reverse complement strand
TCAGTGGTTGATTACTGGGACAAGAGGACAAAAGCCGATTAGTACCAAGATACTAAAGCAGATTCTTGTTAAAGCCTCGAAATTGCCGCAAAGATACAAAAGAATAGAAGAACTGGATATCAACCCCCTGATAGCGAATGGAAAGGAAGCTAAGATTGTTGATGTTAGAATATTATACGCTTAACTTTTAATATTTACTCTTTTCATCCACTTGGTTGGCTTAATAAAGATTCTGGAAATGTGCCACTTGATTCATATCCATAAGGCTGGAGTACTCCAACCAATCTAGAATATTTCTCTTGATGATTAGGATGTCTGGTGGTTAGATAGCCCAATATGTCAACTCCAAGAGGTCTTTTTTCAAAATCAACTACATCCCATAAGCAAGCTATTTTTACACCAAAGACGTCCGCAAGAACTTCTATTGGGAAATAAGACGCAGCATTTTTAGGTCCTCGAAATATGTTAAGCAATCTCAGGTATAATACAGGCACCCCACCATCTTGTAATCCTTCTCGAAGAGCATAAACACTTGCATTACGTACTATCTCATATATATCATCTGCCATGTTTTCTGGAACATTTCTAAGCATTTCTATATACCCATCACCTGTTTCTCCCCTTAACGATCTAATTACATGAGTTCCTAGATCTAAAATAACCATTGCTTCAAGGTTCTTTTCATTCCATGGGAATAGTCCAGTTTCTTTTTCCGAATCCGGGAAATCACCAGACATGCATTGCTCGCTTAATATTAACTCTCCATTCAGATGGTCTATAAAGGAAGGTAAATATGGCGTACGTTCTCTTTCTTCTATCGGGCTTGATTCGCCAAGCGCTCTGTTTAATGTTTCTTTATGTTCCCTTGCCGCGTCTCGCATATAGGCAACTGGTAAAATTCTAACAGGAATGTCTGTAGCTTCATGTCCCCAATAGGATTTAGCTCTCTTTCTCGATGATTCTACAATTCTTTGCATTCCGGTTACAGTAAGACTCCCACGTTCAAGTCTCTTATACCCTTCAACAACTTCAGTTACATAGTCGTCTATTTGGCCAGATGATAAAAGGTGTCCCAATTTAGGAAGTCCACTAGCGCTTGTTACTGCTATGTCTCCTTTAAGTAGAAGACTCCTAGTAGGCAACTCTCTTTCAAAAGGAATCCTATACCCTATTAGTGAATGTGTATTAGCCATGTGTTCACTTTCAGGTTATGTTTTATTAAGTATTTAAAATTTTTTATTTTGACTACTATATAGTAAACATGAATTCTGGCAGCATTCTTTATTTTTAGATTTAGCTTCTTTTAACTCTTTCCTGTGCTATCCTTAGCGCAGCATCTCTCGGCTTCACATTCTCCTTCTTAGCCCTCTCCAGAACAATCTTCACATTCCTCTTAATCTTCTGCTCAACAAGCTCGAACATCTTCTTGGGGTTATGCCCGTTATATTCTGCATAGCTAGAAATCACACCGCCAGCATTAGCAACAAAATCAGGCACAACTAGAACCCCCCTCTTATGTAAAATCTCCTCCGTTTCAGATGTCATTGGTATATTGCCAGCTTCAACAACAATCTTAGCATTAATCCTACCCACATTATCCTTTGTTATTACATCTGGTAATGCAGCAGGTATCAGTATATCCACAGGTAATTCGAATATTTCCTTGTTAGATAGAACTTTCCCAGGCTTGTAATTGACCACAGTTCCAGTCTTTTGTTTCACATCCAATAGTTTCTTAACATCCAATCCATTTTCATTATAAATCACGCCTTTGCTATCACTAACAGCAACAATCTTCGCCCCAAACCCCGACAGATACTGGGAGGCAAAAGTTCCGACATTGCCGAATCCTTCTATCGCAACAGCAGCACCTTTAATGTTAAGCCTGATGTGATTTGCACCGACAACTGTAGCATGTGCAACACCAAATCCTGTAGAGCCGTATTCATGCGGTATCCCACACTTTTCGCCTGGTTTACCAAATACTTTCATACAGTAAGATGCAGGTTTTCCGGTACACGCATGCCAGTTACCATTAGCCTCGGCAAACCATTTCATGTCCTCTTCTGTGGTGTTGACATCAGGACCGGCAACGTATAGCTTAGGAACAACAGGTTTCAATGCTTTGGAAAAAGCTTGTATCAATGCTTTCTTCCTTTCTTTATTTTTAATATCTTCGGGTGAAGCCTTTATTCCTGCCTTAGCTCCTCCAAAAGGCAGTTCAGCAAGAGCATTCTTCCATGTCATCGTACGAGCAAGTCGAAACACCTCAGTAATATCAACAGTAGGGGTCATTCTGATGCCGCCTTTCCCAGGGCCTAGATTTGTATTATCTATGACCAGAACGCCTTTCAATCCGATCTTTTTATCATATACCTCGATCACATATTCAGGCCCAAACTCGTCGGCAAAATTCTCCAGTTCCATATAAACACTATTTATTATTTACGTAAAAGCTCACTATTTAATTTTTAAAAGCTCCTTTAGTGGTTGTATGTCCAGAATAAAATACCCATACGAATTCGACCCGCAGAAGAGAAGGATTGCCAAAGGCTATCGTAGAGGCAGATTGCTGTTTTACTTATTGGGGCTAATAGTCTCTTCTGGGATAGCTCTGGTGATATTGTCTAGCGGGTTGCACACAGCACTGAGGGATTTTGTTAGCAACTACCCACTACCAACCCAATCCTACGCTTTCCTTATATTTTTGATAGTTTCAACAGCATCCTTCCCATTGGCAGTTTATTCCATGTTCATCTACGAGAAGAAATTCAAGCTCTCACTATACACATTCTCAGGATGGCTGAAGGACTATCTTAAAATCAGTCTTATTTCTTATATCTTCGGGCTTATCCTCGTATCGCTTCTTTACTTTTCCATCCGAACATTTTCATTATGGTGGGTATACGCCGGCATCTTTTACATCGCATTCTACATGGTAGTCAACTACATCTACCCCCTGCTTATAGTCCCGTTCATGTGGAAAACCGAGCCTTATAGAGACAGGGGGATGAAAGAAAAAATCCTCAGACTTTGCAGGAAATTAGGCGCAATGAACATACGGAATGTTGTTGTGGCAAAAGAAAGCGAGAAATCCGTTCGACCCAACGCATTCTTTTACGGCTTGGGAAATCAGCAGAAAATAGCTTTGTTCGACAACCTGCTCAACAAGTTCACACGAGATGAAATAGAAACTGTTGTCGGGCATGAGCTAGGGCATTATATAAACAAGGACATCATCCGAGGGTTAATTCTGGAAGCCATTTTGATATTTCCAATTTTGTTTGGTGTCGACTATTTTGTCGGAGTGCTTGCCCCAGTTTTCGGAATAAATGGCATAGGCGATCTAGCGTCATTACCACTGATTGGTTTGATTTATGGAACTTTAGGATTCCTTTCCATGCCAATAAACAACATGCATTCAAGATGGAGAGAGGCTCAAGCAGATGAGTTTGCATTAAGGCATGTAAGAAAACCACTTGCACAAGTCTCGACAGAGAAGCGTCTTGCCGACATACATTTAGCCGACCTTAAGGTGCATCCTTTTATAGAGTTCTGGCTCCACACGCATCCAGTCACATGGCGAAGAATTAAAATGGCTGAAGAGTGGAAAAGAAAACCGAAGAAATGAATAGATAGAAAACTAAATTTAATTATGAAGCAGGCTAACAAACGACTTGAAACGCTGCGCCAAACTTTTGTGAGGGTACTGCTAAAGGCCCCGATTGATGGCGTAAAATTTTCAGGCAGGAAAGTTTCACTCGAGTTTTTTGGTCATCGGATAGCCGACAAATTCACAATCAAAGAAGAGGACCATGTTGCGGAATGGAGCAGGAAGAGGAAAGAAGTATTCATCGATAAGAATTTCAGCGAAGCAGATAGGAAAAAATCTTTTAAAGCATTGTGCGTGCATGAAGTGATTGAAAAGTTTCTGGTCGAAAAATTTGGGTTGAAGCTCGATGAAGAGGCGCATGCTGTTGCAACGCAAAAGGAAAAGGAATATCTCAAAAATATCGGTGGTAACTGGAGGAGCCACGAACTCGAAGTCTTCTGGGATTGGCATAAACTTGGGGAGCACTAAATGGAATTTGTAAAAGTCCACATCAAAGGAACTAAACTCTTCTATTGGACATGGCGAGACCTACCCTTTCTTCCGTACGCATGGCTGGATGAGAAAGATTTGAGAAGTTTACCTACACCCTTCTTTCTCCCAGAAATACATCCCGACTGCCCTATAGGATTCGAAACAAAAGAGAAAGACGAGTATACTAACATAATAGAGCTCCCAGACAGTTTCGACAAAATAAAAATGGATAGCGACTTGAGAAAAGATTTGAAAAGAGTTGAGAAAAAGAACGCTGATTTAAAAATCAGCTTTAATGAAAGGAACGCGTTGGACAAGAGCATGAAATGGTTTCTCGAACTTTGGAAAGAAGATAAGAAAACTTTCAGTCGAAGACTCCGGATTTGGAAAAAGAGATGTCACACTATAAGCGCATATCTCAAGAATGAGCTCATCGCCGTCCACATTGCGATGCAAGAAAATGACACCGTTTACTACTTCGGTTGTTGGTGGAACCGCAAATACAAAAACAGATCTGTACCGATTTTTCTACTAAAAAAGGATATTGAGAAAGCCATAAGCAAGGGCATAAAATATTACGATCTTGAGGTTGGCGACGAGGCGTATAAAAAGAAATGGGGCGTAATTGAAAAACCAACAAAGTACTATGCGGTTCTTACAAAAGAGTTGGCAGACTGCATAGGAGCGGAGAGGTACATAGAAATAACCTCATAAAGGTTTTAAACAAAATAATTAAACAGATGACTGAACAGTTGCCTTCAAGTCTTCAGGGTTCTATTCGTTCACATTTGGCTCATAAAGGGTGGGAAATCTATTTATTCAATCCGCAATCACAACG
>CAYXOT010000048.1:0-4943 GCA_964466985.1 uncultured archaeon | reverse complement strand
CCTCTACGTTCCTAACGTCTGACGGAACCACCCCAAAGACTTCTCCACTACATCCTGTTCCTGTTCATCGTTCCAGCCTGTGGGATGGCCTCCAGGTTGCGATAAGTGGTGTTATCAGAAACCGTTTTCACTTCGGAATGGGATAAACATGCCCAAAAGACGTACAAAGAAAACTTCGGAGAAATTCCTTTTGGAGACATAACAAAAATAAAAGAGAACGAAATACCGAGACACGACATCTTATGTGCTGGGTTTCCATGCCAAGCATTTTCGATATCTGGAAAACAAAAAGGTTTTGATGACGCGAGAGGAACTTTGTTTTTTGACATAGCAAGAATAGTCAAACATCACAAACCGAAAGTTTTGTTTCTCGAAAACGTGAAGAATTTCGCGAGACACGACAAAGGCAGAACCATTCACGAAGTCCTTAGGATTTTGGACGAACTTAAATACAAGACATATTACAAGGTTTTGAACTCAAGCCACTACGGTTCTCCGACTTCTCGAGAAAGGATATTTTTCGTGTGTTTCAGGAAAGGGCGGTGTGGATTTCCATTTTCCCGAACCGACATTCGAAAAGATATGCCTTAAAGATATTCTTGAAAAGGATGATGCTTCAAAATACAACATTGTCAGAAAAGACATGAAATTGTCCAAAGCTCGTTATCAAGCAGATGCAGTCGGAGTATTCAAGGAAACCAAGTCTAAATTGATTAACAAACCTAAAGTTATTATTACTGACGGTCTGCAAGCTTACGACAAGGCTATTAGAAAGGTATTCTGGAGGCACCCTCAAACCAAGCATATCTGGTCTACTGGGTTACAGGGGAGCATCAACAATAATCCTGTTGAGAGGTTCAACGGAACTGTTAGGGATAGAGTAAAGGTTACTAGAGGGTTTGATCAGCCCGAATCAACGGCTGATATACTGAATGGATTTATGACCTATTACAACTTCATCAGACCTCATCTGTCTCTTAATGGAATGACTCCTGCTGAGGCTTCCAGAATTAACATTCATTTGAATGGCGGTAACAGATGGATGGAACTGGTAAAAATGGCTATGGAATCTAAACTTGATGGTAGTCAGAGCAATGGTCATACTACTCCAGAACCTGAGAGGGATGTAATCTACAAGGTAAGGATATTTGACGAACATGGAAATGAGTTCCTAGATCCGAAAAGAGAGCTTGGCATGAGAACTGACTTTGAATTTAGAGAAAAGGCTGAGAAGTGGGTGGAATTTTATAAGCTATTCCATTCAAAATACAAATTTGTTATCGAAAGAACAATTACATTGTAATACAATACACTACAATTCATCGAATATTTAAATACTTTGTAATACATTGTAGTCGTATGAAGAAAGAAAAAGTAATCTCAATCCGGTTGAATGAAGAAGAATTAAGCAAGTTATCCGAAATATCTAAGAATGAAGGCGTTAAAAGAAGTAACATAATACAGCGGGCTTTGAAGAACTATATTCAAAGTTATGGAAAGAAACAACCCGAAACGGGAGAACTTTCTTTGAAAATAGAAGATTTGGAAAGAAAATTCAACAATCTGTTTAACAGAGTTAACATTCTTACTAACCAAATGGACCGTCTTGTTATAGAAAAGAAACAAAGGTAAGATAGATGGATACAAATGGTACAGAAAACCTTTTAGAAATTGTCAGAAGTCAGAACCCTTGGCATAATGTAGAAAATAAAGACTGGTTTTTGACGGACGGTTCGTTAAGGGAAGTTATGGAAGCAGAAAGAAATGGCCTTTTTGAGCCTCCGAAAGTCCTTTTTTACTTAGAAAAAACCTTTTTCAATCCACTGTTTTCAGATACATCAAAATGGGGAGCCGTTATAATGTTGGGTCCTAGAAGAATAGGGAAAACTTCTACATTGAAGTATATTGTTAAAAGGTACATAGACGAGGGTGTGGACAGAACTACATTCATTTACATAACACTTGACCAAGACGAACTTTTAATAGAATTAGATAAAAAGAGAGTACTTCGCGAATTCCTTAGTACAGTTATTGACACATATAAAAAACCTAACAAACCGTTATTCATTATTCTCGATGAAGTCACCTTCTATCGTGGATGGGCTAGAGCTATTAAAAACCTTGTAGATTCAGGCAAGCTAGGACCAGGTATAGGATTAATTGCAACGGGAAGTTATTCTCTAGATCTAAGCAGTGCAAAAAGAGAACTTGCAGGCAGATTCGGACCTCTTGGTGAGAGATTAAAAGGAGAAGTTTACTTTTACCCAAGACGTTTTATAGAAGTAGCTGAATCGTTATTAGGCTCTGATTTTAGGAATTTCGTCAAGAATAATTTTGGATCTTTCGGAAAACGTGCAGGTTTAATAGAGTATCTTGCTGGTCATCAGAAGGAAGTTAATGCCAATACATATGGTTACCATA
Source organism: uncultured archaeon (assembly GCA_964466985.1). Taxonomy (GTDB): domain Archaea; phylum Aenigmatarchaeota; class Aenigmatarchaeia; order CG10238-14; family SCSR01; genus JACOWB01. The sequence continues at coordinate 2,522 of CAYXOT010000048.1, read as the reverse complement.
ACATTCTACAGAGTTTATTCAGCAAGTACTACGATGATTTACATAGTCTGTTTGAGAACATTTATCTTAAAACAGGTGGATATCCACGTGCAATATACGAGGCTGTAATTAATCAGAGAAAGGGTCAAGTTAGTGTTTCCGATGCCAGATACCGAGACGACATTTTTACATTGTTTGTGACAGATTCTAAAAAATTCGATTTATCAGAAGAAACGTTAAAGAACATTCTATCAAAAATAAATTTACCTTCAATGCGAATATCTTCTGATTATTCAACTTTAAGCTCATTGAAAAAAGAAGAAGCACAAAAATATATTGAGTATTTGCAAACTTCAGGATTCACAAATTTTCTCCCCAACATAACTTCTTCAAATGAGATAGATACTAAATCACTTTTAGTAACACCACGTGGCAATATTTTAAAGATGGTTATTAATGATCCTGCATCATTTCTATCAATTTATTTAGGTTCAAGAGGTGTAGAAACATCTGTATTTAACCAAATAGAAAAGATTCTCGCAGACAAGTCCATAAAAGAGCATCTTTATGAAGCAATAATTCTTTCACATTTACAACACATACCACCGATACAAGTATCTGCGAAAAATATCGGTTACATTTTAGTAGAAGAGAAAAATAATGCAGAATTAGCCGATGGATTCTGCTGGTATATAAATTTTAAAAGTGAGTTGGTTTTGATAGCTGTCGAATCTAAGCATGCTGATAAACAAATTGATATTAAAAGTATAGAGGAGAAAGCACTAAGCCTAAAAGAATTGTTTAATGTTAATAAATTAATTGTCGTGACAAACCTTAAGCAATTAGAGATAAAAGAAAATTATGTGATTATACCAATAGAAATTTTTCTTGCATTAATGTAACAATTTAAACTTAACATGTTCCTGTTAGATTTTAAACAGATAATTACCAATCAGAATTTAACAAATATAGCTAAATCCTAACTAACCATCAAAGATTTACCAGAACCGGGGGGTCTGTTAACTTAAGGTTGGTAAAAATTTATTAAACAACCTGATTCTGTGGATAGTGTGAACTAAATTTTTACAAGTATTCATAAGTTAAATTCTTTCTTCCACATTCTTCCTGGCTGTCTGATAGATGATGGTACATTTTCAACTTTGAAGGTTTAAGTATCTGCAATTACATTTAAATTTTATGAACCCAAGAGAATGGATAAATCTCCATAGAGAGGATTTGAGAAGACAATTTACAGGCAAAACCATAATTGTTTCTGGTAATAAAGTGGTAAAGGTTTTGGATGGTGCTACTGACCCTCTGAGCATAAACAAAAAAGTGAAAAAATTGCATTTGAGGGATTGGAGTTATACTTATCTGCCAAAAAGTGAAGATGAATATTTGTTATGATTCTGATTGATGTAGAGATTTATAACAAAACAGAAAATGAGTTTGAACTTTTTGAATCTATAATTGATACCGGTTCGACATACTGTGTGATTGAGAAGCAGATAGCGGACAAGCTTGGTCTAGAATCTGGAGATATTCTTCATTTATGGCAAATGGGAAATGCTCTTGCCGTTCCCAAGACCAAGATGAAGTTGAGATATAAACGAACTGAGTATGATGTTGATGGATTAATTGTTGAAATCTGAAGAAGAGGCAGAGATATTTGTTGGCGTGAAGGGTCTAAAGTCTGCTTATCTGGAAGCTTTCAAAGATGTTTCTCATAATGGCGAAAACTTGTTCTTCTATGTCCATCGAAAAGAATATGCGAAAGAAAGCGACAAGTTTTACATAAGCAACAGGAAATTGTTTAAGCATATGCCTATGCGGGGTATATGCAACGAAGAATATAGAGGTTCAAAGGCCATTGTTCTTCCCCATACGATAAGATACGCCAACTTTCCAATACCAGGAAATGTGGAGATTATTCAAGATAATGTAATAATAATTTCTTGGGGTACAAAACCGGTCGCTTTCCTGATAAGATCCAAGGAAATTGCAAATTCAATGAGGGAATATTTCGAATCTGTTTGGAGAATAGCGAAGAAATAAGTTATATAAAACTAAAATACGATAATCCTACTGGTATGAACAAGGTAGTTTTGATAACAGGCTGTTCCAGCGGCATAGGTTTGGCTACAGCTGTACTGCTCGCGAAGAGTGGTTACAAAGTTTATGCAACAATGCGCGATTTATCCAAGAAAGATAAACTGGAACAAGCTGCCAGAGATACTAACGGTACACTGGAAATTCTTCAATTGGATGTAATAGATGGTAATTCTGTAAACAATGCTGTAGAAGAAATTATCTCGAAAGAAGGCAGAATAGACATTCTGGTTAACAACGCTGCCTATGGTCTGAGAGGGACAGTGGAAAATGTTACTATAGACGAAGTCAGACAACAATTCGACACAAATGTTTTCGGTGTTATTAGAGTAACCCAGCAAGTCCTTCCGCACATGAGACAACAGAAAAACGGTCATATAATAAACATCAGTAGTGTGGCTGGGGTAAGGGGAAATCCCTACAGTGACATATAT
>CAYXOT010000047.1:0-4997 GCA_964466985.1 uncultured archaeon | reverse complement strand
TGCCTGAGTGAAGCTTTCATAAGATTCATTGCGCGCAATGCGTCTTCTTTTGTGACTTCCTGCCTCAACTGAATCTTCGCAGAAGCTTCGGCCATTCTTATCACGGCCTCGTACTGTCGCGGTGTTATTGATATAGGAGATTCTTCGCCTGAACGCTCTCGCAAGCTAAGGTAGAAAGACTTTATTTCGTCTGCCGCTTCCCTGGAAAGCTTAGGGTGGCAATTTTTGCGAGCGTATGCTACATATTTTTTGAACAGATCATTATCGACGATTGGTTTTGCTTGTTCTACACCAAAATGTCGTGCTTGTAAAATGTGTTCAGCTATTTTAGTATCAGTTTCTGGATTTGGTATATCTCTCAGCGCGAACTTCAAATCAAATCTGGTCAATATAGTTTCAGGTATATCAATTTGTTCTTTTATAGGAAGGTAAGGGTCAAACCTCCCAAGCTTAGGATTTCCACCCGCCAAAATAGCAGTCATTGCTGGGAGTGTTGCGACGATGTTGGCTTTTGCTATAGAAATCGTCTGCTGCTCCATCATTTCGTGTAGAGCTACCTGGTCTGTTTTTTCAATTTTTTCAAACTCGTCGATTGCGCACATGCTACGATTCGTCATAACCAAAGCACCAGCCTCCAATACCCAACCTCCTAAAAATTCTTCATCCTTTACAACTGTTGCAGTTAATCCCGCTCCTGTCACCCCCTTACCTGACACATATTTACCGCGCGGTATTAACCCAGAAACAACTTTCATCAATGCGCTCTTACTAGTGGCTGGATCACCGACCAGCAAGACGTGAATGTCGCCTCTTACCCTCGACCTGTCTTTCTGCGTATGAGTCTCCCCACTAAAAAGTTGCAATACTATAGCCTGCTTAATATCTTCCAGACCATATAATGCGGGTGAAATTGAATTCATCAACTTTGTATAAATCTCAGGGTCTTTGGCGAGGTCCAATATCTTTTGTTCAATTTCATGAGTGATATCCAATTCCTCCCATTCAGTTTCCACAGATTCGACATGATTGGCTTCAAGATAAATCTCCATCTGCCGCGATGGTGTTCCTTTCACGCGCCTGGGCAACTCTTTCAAAATTCCTACAATCTTTATTCTGTTGCCTGGATCAGTTTTGTTTTGCATTTTCGGATTTGTCAGGTCTTCCTTCAAGTAAACACGCAAGTCAGACGGTCTCTCGCCTTCTGTAATTTCAAACGGTTCTTCCACAACCACCCACCGCGCATCGTATAATTTCTGCCCGACAAGCTTGAATGCTTTCCTGTTCCTGCATGCGGGATTTTCGCACTCTATCGGTGCGTGCATCATTCTTTCTGTCTGCATTATTGTTATGTTGCTACCGCAGTCCAAGCATTGGAAGACAGCTTCGCTTATTTCAGGCCTGACTTCACTCGCACGCTTGACAAAACCGTCGACGACAATAATTTTTCCTATATGCTCGGATCGGACATTTCTTATTCGGGTATTCCTATTTTCTGGCAGATTGAAAAACCTGGTCCGGAAGTTCTCGTCTATATTGCCGACATCGATTTGCTTAACCGCTTTCTGTATGGTTGGTATTGTTTCTACAGGAGTCTCTAAAAGATAGTCTGCTATGTCTACATTGAATTTTTCCAAAAGTGAAAAGTCTATATTGATGGATTTCTTCCCCTCATTCGCAGCTTTCACTAGCTCGTCTTTATAGAATTCGTTCAGAAAATCAACAAACTTCTCTAGAAGGTCGGCGTTGTCCATGAATAGCAATATTCGTTCAGATATAAATCCATTGCCTTATTTTGAAATGTTTCTAAAGGAAGTTTGAACCTATTCTTTAGTCATCGCGCCTTTGAGTTTTCTCAATCTCAGATAAAGCTTATCGACGGCTATCTTGACGTCATTCACGCTTCTTCCGCCAGTGCAAACAACTTTGCCGGAGCCGAATAACAGGAATGCAACTTTAGGTTCAGTCACCCTATAAACCAACCCCGGGAATTGCTCTGGCTCGTATTCGGAGTTTTCCAACTTAAACGCAATTTTATCAAGGTTCAATTTTGCATCCAGCTTTGCACTCGCGACTATGTTCTCTATCTGTGTCTTGTAAATTCTCGGCACCCTTACTTTCACCGATTGGACGATGCTGATTACTTTCTTGAAAACCTCTTTCACATCAGTTACACTTCTTGCGCCCGTGCAGACAATCTTACCAGAACCAAAAATTAACGCTGCTGCCTTTGGTTTCTCCATTCTGTATACCAAACCGGGAAACTGCTCTGGCTCGTATTCCATACCTTCTAGTTTTGAAACAATCTTTTCCAAAGGAATAACCACGTTTAAAGTGGCCGATGCGACAATGTTTTCGACACGAATCTTGAAATCTTTCTGCATTAGATATATTATTAACCGATAACTATTTAAAGGCTCTTTTATTGCTTTCGCAAAGGTTAAATATAGTTCTCCGCTTCAGTAACAAATCTGTTCAATTTCCAAATGGGAATGACAAATGTTTTCCCTTCCTTTACCATAGCTTCGTCGTGCAATGTAACTAACAACGGATAAATTTTGAATTTGTCCACCTTAAGCAAGTTCCTAGCTATAATGTTCTTCTTCAAGAATTTTCCAAATTCATTGGATCTGTTTTCTTGCAAGTCCACCGCTGATTTTAAAGCGGCTTTCTTGTATCGGCCTCGTCCCCACCATTTGCAATCAATACAAAAGATTCTATCCTCCTTTGTTGCTAGAATGTCTATTTCATATCTGCGTTTTGTTTTGAATCTGAAATTTTGCTTAGTGTGGAAAGAATTCTCCTGGAAGATTTCTGCAATGGTTTGTTCGAATTTTTTCCAGTCATATTTTTCTAGTACATCTTCTATGTTCTTACCTTGCTTAATTTTGGATTCGATTTCTTCAATCATCATCAGAACAACTTATTAAAAGTGAAAATATAAAACAAATTATGGAATTCGTAACTGGGATCGATGAAGCGGGGAGAAGACAGTAAGTCATTTGATTTCTGTCTACCAAAAGGTGCTGTACTCGGTCCCCTTGTAGTTGCCGGGGTAACCATAGATATCAAATCTGAGAAGAAACTGAAAGCTCTCGGGGTAAAAGATTCGAAGGAATTGAAACCGGCAAAAAGAGAAGGCCTTTACAAGCAGATAGAAAAAATCGCGAAAGATATATTTGTATTGAAAGTCGCGCCTTGCAGGATAGACACATACAGGAGCATGGGAATTAACCTGGACAAGATAGAAGCGATGAAAATGGCCGAGATAATAGATTTCAACAGCGGCCAAAAGGTATACATCGATTCATTGACGCACAATCCGAAAAGATTCAAAAGTTTGGTCGAGAAGTTTGTAAAAAAGAAGGGGGCCGAACTCATAGTAGAAAATTACATGGACGAGTCTGTGATATCTGTGTCGGCTGCTTCCATTGTGGCCAAAGTCGAGCGCGACAAGGAGATTGAGGAGTTGAAACGGCAGGTGGGGTTTAACTTCGGCGTAGGATATCCGCACGACCCTCTGACGATACAATTCATTGAAAAGATAATCAAGGAAACCAACGGCAAGCAACTGCCAGACTACATAAGGAAGACTTGGGTGACTACGGAATTTCTGCAGGAAAAGGCATGGCAGAGGAAAGTTGTTGACTTTATATTCAGAAAGAACGAAGTTGAATGCAAACCAGGAGAAGGGTAGATGACTGCTGAAAGAATGCTGACATTGATTTATTTCGTGCTGGGTATTGGCATGGGAGTTCTATCCAACCGTCTTGATGTGGCGTTGTCTCTCGCCATTGGAGCTGTTTTGTACGCGGTTTCTTTCTTTGTGGCGAGGCGTTTTGTTAGCGAGAAGAAGAAATTCTCGTGGTATGTGCTAAACACCCTGCTGACATATGTTCTTGTCTGGCTGGTGACATGGATATTCATGTTTAACTTGTGATGGGAATGAAAAGAACTCATTATACTGGCGAGTTGAAGAAGGCTGCCGGGAAAGATGTTATTGTCAAAGGGTTTGTTCATGATGTTCGGCTAATGGGCGGGATAAACTTTCTTTTGCTTAGGGATTTTGATGGCATAGTGCAGATTACGGCACCGAAGAATAAAACTTCTCCAGGCATGTTGAAAAAGATAGAAGGTCTTCATAACGAGGACATAGTTGCAGTTAAGGGGACTGTACAAAAAACTACTAAAACAAAAAGTGGTGTTGAGATTGTTCCGAAAGAAATTGTAAAAATCAATGCGTCTGAACCTATCCTGCCGCTGGATCCAAGGAGGGTAACAAAGGCTAATCTTGATACCCGTTTAGACTGGAGGTCTCTTGACCTAAGATCGCCAGAAAATCTTGCTATTTTCAAAATACAGTCAAAATTGATGACGTCCATGGAAGAGTATATGCTGGACAACAAGTTCATGAAAGTCTTCACACCATCGCTTATCGGTGGTATATCCGAAGGTGGTTCGGATGTTTTTCCAGTAGTCTATTTCAATAAGCAGGTATTTTTGCGACAAGATCCGCAACTACATCGAGAATTGTTGCTGGCTGGCGGGTTCGAAAGGATTTTCGAAGTGGGTCCGAGCTGGAGGGCTGAGAAAAGCCACACGGTATGGCATATGACAGAACACAGAACTATAGCGGCGGAGGTGGCATTTATCGAAGACGAACACGATGTCATGCAAATTGAAGAAGGAATGGTTGCATATGCATCAGAAAAAATCAAAAAAGAATGTGCTGGACAACTAGAGACATTGGGTAAAGAAATAAAGATTCCGAAGACGCCATTTCCAGAATTGCAGTTTCCAAAAATTTATGATATACTTGAAGAATTTGGTAAGCCTATAGCAAAAGGTGAAGATCTTAACAGAGAGGCAGAAGAGACATTAACCGGATATGTGAAAGAGAAGTTCAAGAGCGAGTTCTTTTTTGTCAACAGGTTTCCATTTGCAGTAAAACCGTTCTATGTAATGAGAGTGGATGAAACCCCCGAATGGGCAAGAAGCAT
>CAYXOT010000046.1:0-5266 GCA_964466985.1 uncultured archaeon | reverse complement strand
ATGGACGGCCATTTTGCAGACAACATAACGATGGGACCGGCTGTAATAAAGTCTTGCCGGAAAATGACAAAGCTTCCTTTCGAATGCCATCTCATGATTGAACATCCGGAGAAATATATAAGCGACTTTTTGGAAGCTGGAATAGACATATTCACAGTTCACGCAGAATCGACGGATAAACTAGCCGAGATAATAAAATTCGTTAAAGAAAATGGAAAGAAGATATCCGTTGCAATAAGACCTGATACACCTGTAGATCTTGTTTTTGATTATTTGGATGATTTGGATATAGTGCTGATAATGTCTGTTAATCCTGGATTTGCTGGGAAAAAGTTCATTGATGTAAGTGAAAAAATCAGAACTTTAAAGGCAAAGATAAACGAACTCGGACTGGATACTAAAATCATGGTCGATGGCGGCATAAACGACGAGACTGCTAAAATCGTAAAGGAAGCGGGCGCAGACATACTGGTGTCGGCTTCGTATATCTTCAACAACGATTATAAGACTGCCATAGAAACATTGCGAAGCGCATGAGATCATTTTTTCCCGAACTTTGATGTCTCGCTCAGATAATAAATGAAGAAAAGCTGGTAAAGGCCGTCATAATCTTTTCTGAATTTGGGCGACGGGTTGTGCGTCAGTTCCTCGAAATTCGGGATCAACTTGTGCAAAGCGGCCTCCAGCTCGTTTTCTGTAATCGTCCCGTAAAATTCGCAGCATTGCGTTTTAAGATCGTCTTCATCATACGTGATGAATTGCAGAGTTTTTACTGTAGACAATAATTTCTCAAGTGGTTCCATAATTATGCTGTTGTCCAGCCAGATTTTCAAGTACATGTCGATATTGGCGTTCGGCGAGCCTATCTTATCTATCTTTTTCCTTACAGCGTAGCTCACCACGACATCGGCAAACTGCTTCTGCGGGTCTATGAATCTCGTCCTGTCACTCTTCCTCTTGTTTATCTGTTGGAGGATTTGCTTTTTGGTATATCCCCTATCCCGCATATCACGCAAAATTTTCCAGTGAAGCTTCAACTCTTCAGAAGGATGCATGTAAACCTTCGCGTCATACAAATCCCTCATCCTCTTCAAATAGAACGGATGCAATCCCTGGAAGATAACGAACTTGTTCGGCTCCACCTCAACAGGGTCGGTGAATTTTCCTGTCTTGTGGTCATACATAATCCTGTTTATCTTGTTCCATTCCGTGAGGGTCACAGCCTGCTCAAGGTCCTGGTGCAGTTTATTGGCGTCTGGATTCAAATGAGTGAAAACATTCCAGTTTTCGTTCCCTCTTTCCCATTTATGCATGTCGTCCCCGTTCACAACCAGTGTGTTACTCCTGCCGAATATATCCGCCAGCAATTCGGTGTTAGTGCTTTTTCCGGCGCCTGAATCTCCCCCCACTCCAATAATTGTTGGCTTGTCCTTGGGTCTGTACTCCAAGTTAGATCTGACGCCGCTTGAATACGTCCAGAATGCAGTCATCAGCAAAGATGCTGTCAAGCCCGTGAAGAGAATATTCGAAACCAGAATAGAATTGATGCCAATGCTTTCAACAAGATAGTAAGGTGCGGGCAGACTTGCTATCTGGGGCGCTATTAATTGGAATGACTGGAAGATGTCGGAAGTTTGGTTGAAAATGAAGTATGCCAGATAAAACAAATTTATGGCCCAGAAGCTTATCATCGGGACTTTCTCCTGCTTCACAAAGAAGTATATCAGGAAAGGCACAGCCCAATAGTACCATCCCTGCGATGGAGGGACAAGGGTGACGACAACAGTGAAAACCAATGCGATCACCATCATCAGCAGGTCCTTGTTCATCTTCTCGTAGGAGGAAAAGTTGAACAGCAAAATCAGGTATGCCGCGGGCGCCGCCAAAAGGAGTATGTTCTGGAAACCCAGTGGAATTGTGAGATCGAATACTCTGAATTGTTCTGATGCTCCGAAAACCATGTTGATGAACCCTGGCGAGAAAATAAAAGGTGAGATTAACGCTGCATAAATTACTGCAGTGGACGCTGTGAACTTTATAGTTTCTTTCAGCGATTTGTTTTTCCAAAGAAACAGCGCCATGAAGGGCAGCACTAGAAGTATGTTTGTTTTCGTTGCCATGCCCGCTCCGAAAAGAGCCCCTGATATTAAAGTTTTGTTCCTGAACATGAACGCAAGCGACAGGAAGAGGATGGCAATCGGTATCACATCAAGCTGGCCGTGAAAATAACTTATGTAGAAAAGTATCGGCGATGCCCAGTAATATCTGAGGACTTTATCCTCCCGCGTCTTCAACCATCTTATGAGAACGTAAAAAATGAACAAATCGGCCAAAAGAACCGGTGCTCTTATGATGAACAGATTGATGAAAGCGTCGTTTAGCCATGGTCCGGATAAAATGAAAGATACAGCCGCATAAGGCGCAGCCAGAACCATCAGCATCATTGTCGGATAAGGAAATGCCTTAACCTGCCCTATGTCAACGAAATACTGGTAAGGGTCCTGGAAGCCAGAATCCACGAAATGTTTTACAAAAGGAGCGAATCCATGGACAATAAAGTCAGAACCGAAGATAAATGCGGCTATTATTTTAAGTATCAATATTGAAATGAAAAACTTGCTTCTGAATACAGGCGGTATGATCAACTTCATTTGCTTCCACTGTGAAACTATAAAGAATTTAACCTTTTAAAGGATTCCACCGCGCTTCTGAAATCGTTGTTGTCCACTTGGATATAGCCAAATCCCATCTCTTTGGCGCCTTCCACGTCCTTCAAGTCATCGCCTATGAGTACAATTTCATCCTTCTGCAGTTCCAGTTTCTCTAATGCAAGTTGGAAAATGGGGTTGGCAGGCTTGTCATGGCCAGCTTCCTCAGATGTTATCACAAAATCAATGTAGTTTTCTATGCCCAATTTCGACAGTTTTTTGAATTGTGTGTCCACGGTTAGATCGCTTACGATTGCAATTTTAATTCCAGCTTCTTTCAACATTTTTAAGAAATCTATTACACCGTCGAATAGTTCCATTTCATTAAAGTAGGTGCCCCAGAAAAGATGATGGACGTCTTGAGTTAATTTAACGTCTGTAGAACCCTTTAGAGTTTCGACAGTTTTTTGAAAGTACAGGAATCTTGAGTGAGATGCAGCCGTGCCTTTCAACCATTCTTTAACCTTCTTTCTTGATTGGTCAAAAACCTCTTTCACAGTTTCCTTTGGTTTGCTGAATACCGCCGAAAGTCTGCCTATTACTGCCTCTAATGCAGCTCGATTGCATTTTTCGTATTCGTAGAGCGTATTGTCCAGATCGAACAAAACAGCTTTTACGGGCATAAATAGGATTGACACAGCAAGCTATTTAACTGTAACCTGGGTCCAAGGATTTCTTGCAGGATGGTCAGGATTCTTGTTGAAGTATTCTTCCCAGTAAAGTCTTCAAACAAAAAGGTTAAACAGTTAAACAGTTATACAGGTGATGCAGATGAAAGAGGATATAGTTAAAATGTCTCCCAAAGGACAATTAGTTGTCCCAAGAGATATAAGGATAATGGAGAAATTGAAACCTTCAGATAGATTTGTTGCATTTGGCATTAAGGGTGGCGTGCTATTCAAAAGAGTTAACATACCAGATGTTAGAGTAGAATTCGAATCTTTATCCAGAGAGATAGCCAAACAGTTTAAAGAAAGGGGAGTTGAGGATAAAGACATAGAAGAGGCTATCGGATGGGCAAGACGAAAGCGACGCTAGATACTAACATACTAATTTCTGCTTTAGGTTGGAGAGGTAATCCTAAGCAAGTATTTGATAAGACCCTGAAAGATAACTATTTAAGTAAGAAAGTAAAATAATTTTACTAGGTGGTGTAACTATGAAGGAAAAGGAAATACAAATAACTACAACCTCCCAAAAAGGACAAGTTGTCATTCCGCAGGAAATCAGAGAAGATCTAAGAATAGAATCTGGGACAAAGTTTGCAGTATACGGCAGAGGAGATACTATAATCTTCAAGAGAGTGGAGCTCCCCACAGTAAGGGATTTCGAGAGGCTGGTTGCATTCGGAAGGGCATTTGCCAAAAAAAAAGGAATTAAAGAGAAAGACGTGCTAGAGAATGACTAGGGCAGTCGCAGATACGAACATAATCATTTCATCTGTGTTCTGGAGAGGAAACCCGCACGAAGTCGTTAGAAGAGGCATATTAGGAGAATATCAATTGGTGACTTCGACCGAGATTTTAGACGAAGTGGCTGACAAATTGCGGAATAAATTCCAGTTTCCAGAAGAAGGGATACAGCAGTTGATTGACATTCTTCTTACTTACTGTCATGTTGTCGAGCCTTCTAGCAAATTCGATGTCGTAAGGGACAAGAAGGACAACAAGATTATTGAATGTGCTTTTGATGGTCAAGCAAATTACATAGTTACAGGAGATCCGGATTTGCTTGATTTGAAGGAATTCGATTTGAAGGAATTCAGAGGAATAAAGATAAGAACTCCAAGAAAATTTTTAGAGGAGGGCGGGTCACTATAGATATCTTTACGGTTTCTTGTAGGGATGGTCAGGGTTCTTGCTGAAATACCCTTCCCAGTATTCGTAAGTCTGCAAATCCACAGGAGTGCCCCAGCCGATATACTTGTCGACAACAAAAGTCTTGACTTTCATTCCATGCTCCAGCATTACATTAGGAATTGAGTCGACATAAAATTCATTATTAACTCGGATATCTCTTCTAATCAATTCCTCGGCCATGTCAATGAAAAGCTGTCCCGTCCTGAACCAGAATGCGCCTATGATTGCTTGGTCATTGTAAGGATTGTCGCTTATTGGAACTTTTACCGAGATGTTCTTCACAACGTTATCATTATCAACATTAATCCATCCCCATGCCTTTGGGTTTGCTGTTAGATTGAATTGTTTGGTGAATGCCCAGATGACGCCGTCTGTGCTCTTGTCAGCAATCAATGCGTTCCATTTGTCGATATCCCATACTTTTGTCGCATCACATGTACCAATATATAAAGAATCATTCCTGTCTATCAAATCCTTCGCTAGCATGCATGTCGAAGCCTGACCTTCTGTTGTCCTGTCGACTGTAATGATTTGTGCACTGGGGATTTCCTTTTTGAGTATCTCACCGACTTTGTAATTGTCGATATGCTCCTTCCTGCAGACGAAAATCCATTTGTCTGATGGTGGCATACCCTTTATGGCTTGGATTATCATAGGTTTGCCAGAAACAGGAATCAATGGTTTCGGCGTGGTATATCC
>CAYXOT010000045.1:0-5269 GCA_964466985.1 uncultured archaeon | reverse complement strand
AATAGTTCAGGGCACGGGTTCAAATCCCGTCTGGCGCACTTTAATTTCAAACACTAGTTTAAGTATTCCCTAAAACATTTAAGAAATCGGCTGGAATCCTAATTAACCAGAATTTGAATGATTAAACTGGAGTTTCAGTTTTCGGTTCGGGAGGAGTCTGACCAATGTCATGGTAAAACCCCCTAACCATTTCCCTTCCATCAAATGTCAGTCTGTATAAGTTGTTGGTCTTTTCAATCACATTAGACTTTTCAAACACATTGAGATGTTCCATAACATCACTTTCTTTTATGCCAAAGTTGGAAACTAAGCCACTAACAGATACATTAGGGTTGAACTCGTATAGATAAAAAAGTATTTTTAGTGCATCGGGTTTCTTTAATGTTGGTATTAAATCTGGAAAATTGGTAATTGTCATAATATATCTATCTCTCGGTAGCCTTTAAAGTTTTACCATCCAGACCATTCGGGTGCTGTAAATAAGTAATTCTGTAAGCTTCCCTAATAGCTATTTTGACAGCCTTTTCTACCATATCATCCTCATCTTTGCAGAAATATGTCCTTGGGAAATAAAGACAATAGTCTTCTATATCAAATACCATTTTTCTATTTTCTTCTGTATCTTTTAGGAATAAAAAGGTCTTTTCTTGGAAATCCTTTTCATAGGATGTTATGACATTTTCCCCGACACTTCCAGCTTTCGGTGGTTTATCATTATCAGAGTCCGACCAATCAAGTTTAATTACAACTGAGTAATCCAAAAGTTTCATAGCAAGTTTTTGGTTATAAATATGATTTCCCTGTTTAGATACATCTCTAAGTCGTATGACGGAATGTCCCTTCTCCCTCAGTTTATCTATCACTTTGGTGAAAACATTTTCCATTCCTTCAGGTGGGTGGTCACCCAAAACAAGAATTAATTGAGTTCGTGCTATAAATGTGATTTCATCATGTAGCCTATTAAACCATTGTGATTGATTCTCGACAAGAATATCTAATTTGGACTTTTGGTCTTCAGTAATATCAGGCATTGATTAAATTCAGCAGTAAATCTTTAAATTGTTTAAAAACTCAAGAGATAAAAGTATTATTTAAACAAAGCCGATGGCATAAAAACACTTATATTCTCCGCAATAGAAATTAAATTAGATATAGATGGGGCTTTTTGGTAGGAAGAAAAAGGAAGAACCTCGGGGCATGCCTGCTGAACTACCGTCGTTATCCTTGTTGGACCAGCCGCAATTTTCTATGGAAGAACCCAAATCACCCCCGCCTGTTGTGAGAAAAGAGCCTGAGAAGCCAACTGTAGCTCCGTTGTTTGTGAAGATGGATCGTTATCGGCAAATCCTCACAACCATTGGGAACCTGAAGACAGCACTGATGATTGTGAAAAACTCTCTGGGGACACTGAAACAGATAGAAAAAGTCAGGGACGACACATTCAGCATAGTCAGTGATATAATCGAAAAGATGGATGACAAGCTGATTGACCTTGATAATAACTTGTTGAGACCTGCGGGATTCCATGAAAGCGATAATAATTCGGAAGAGCAGAAGGACATCAGGACAATTGAAGCCACTGTATCTGATTTGCAGGGGCAGATCGAGCAGTTGAAATCCGAACTGGGAAAGATGATTTAACTTATACTGACAGAGTCCCCGATTCGCAATTTGTTTTTTCCAACGAAACCTGAATTCACTTCCAAAACATACAATGCTTTCTCGTCCGGTTGGTATATCGGACAGTTGAATGTGCATGGTTGTGCATCCTCTGCAATGTCGACTATCTCCAGATTCCTGTCAATCCAAACTATGTCGATGGGAAAGCCCATATTCATCATCCAGATGCCGTGATGGTTCTCGTCATCGAAAATGAACAGCATGCCTTCGTTGGCGGGGAGTGTTTTCCTGGACATCAGGCCTTCGATCCTCTTCAATTGCGTGTCTGCTATTTCCGCTCTCACCTTTGCGTCTGAAATTTTCACAGTTTTGTACTGGACTTCATTCGGCGCTAGTTTTAGGATGAGCAAAACAGGTATAATTGCCAACAGACTGAACACGCCCAGAAAACCGAGAATCTTGACTTTCTTCATCTATTTTATTGAAGTTTTTTATAGTTAATTTAGATATAATCTACTACGCAGGGGTCGGATAGCCTGGTCAATTCCGCCGCGCTCAAGCATTGTTGAGCTTTGAAAGCAAGATGATAAAGAAACGCGGTCGCTTAGTGCGTTCGAGAGTTCGAATCTCTCCCCCTGCATAAATGTGATTTAATGAAGATAGTACTGTTTGACGTGGACGGTGTGCTTGTAAAGCATGGCATTCCTACGCACATGGAAGCGTTTTCAGTGGCAATCGAAAGAGTTTTTGGGGTAAAGTCAAGAATTTCTGAAGTAGAGCATGCGGGAAAAACCGATATGAAAATTATTATTGATCTGATGAAATTCAAGGGTATGAAAGAGGATGAGATACGACCCAAGCTGAAAGAGGTTTTTAAAATCATGGTAGATTATGTGAATGGCCATGTGGATGAATTGAAGGTGAAATCACCAGACGGTGTACAGGAACTTGTGGTGGAATTGAAAAAGAAGAATTTTGTTTTAGGGCTTGTTACAGGTAACTTGAAAGAGATAGCAAGAGTGAAACTTGAAAAGATTGGTTTGTGGGGTTACTTTGAAATCGGTGGTTTTGGAGAAGTTTCTGATGTAAGATCTGAGTTGGTTGAAGAGGCTCTGAAGCAAGTCAAGTCCGCTTTCGAGAGAGAGAATGTTTTCTATATTGGCGATACACCTCTAGACATAGAATGTGGAAAAGAGGCTGGGGTAAATACAATCGTGGTAGCTACAAAAAGATTTTCTTTTGAAGAGTTGCAAAAACACAATCCCGACCTCATATTAAAGAATTTATCTGACTATCAACAGATTTTAAATCTAGTGGGTGATTGAATGGTAACCGAAAAAGAACTGCAAGAAAAAATGCTCATTTACAGAACACTAGAGTCTAGACTGGAAGCATTGACCAGACAAAGAGATATGGTCAGCAATAAAATTGTGGAAATAATGTCGACTGTATCCAGCATCGATGAGGTTGAGAAAAATCAGGAAGGTATTTTATTTAAATTGGGAGGCGAAGCATTTGCACGCGGAAATATTTCGGATAAAAATAAAATTCTGGTGGAGATTGGGTCTGGTATTGTAGTGGAAAGGTCTATTGAAGACGGGAAAGCTACATTGAACGGAAGAAGGCAAGAGTTAGAAAATACGCTAAAAGAGGTCCAGAACGACGTATATCAAATCTCAACTGCGATGAGCCAGCTTGGACCAGAAATTAATGAGCTGATTCAAAAATCTCAACAGAAAGCGTCGGGTTAAGTGGTCGTATGTTTGGTTTTCTAAAAAAGAAGTTTTCTGATGTAGTCGAGTCGTTGACAAAGAAAAAAGAGGAAGAGGAAAAATTCGGGGAGAAAGTAGAAAAAATAGAAGAGGAGGTTGAACAACAGCCTGAAAGAATCGAGAAGGAGCCTGGGAAGGTTGTTGAGGAAATAAAGGAAGCGGTAAAGGAAGAAAACCCTGCTGTTAAAGCGTACATCGAGCAAGAATTGAAACAGGTCCAAGAGGAAGCTAAAGAAAAACCGAAGGAAGAGAAGGTATCGCTGTTCAAGAAAGTTATTAAAAAAATAACAGAAAGGAGATTGTCGGAGGAGGATGTCAACCCTGTTCTGAATGAGCTTGAAAACGGTTTGATTGAAGGGGACGTGGCATACGAGGTTGCTGAAAAAGTAAAAAATGATTTGAAAGTATCTTTACTGGGAATGGAAGCCAAGCATAGTGAAGTTAAGCCTGTAATTGTAAGCAGGTTGAGAAATAGTTTGATGGAAATCCTGAATGTACCTGATATTGATTTGAAAGAAGTTATTAAAAAGGCGAGAAGTGAAAACAGACCTGCTGTTTTGTTATTCTTAGGGTTTAATGGTTCGGGCAAGACAACATCATTAGCTAAAGTTGGTAAATGGTTGTTGAACCAAAATTATTCTTGTGTATTCGCTGCAGCCGATACTTGGAGAAGTGCCGCAATTGAACAATTAGAAGAACATGGGAAAAAATTAAGCGTTATAGTAGTGAAACATCAATACGGTGCAGATCCTGCAGCAGTTATCTACGATGGTATTTCAAGCGCAAAAGCAAAAGGTGTTAATGTTCTACTTGCAGATTCCGCTGGGCGTAGTCACACAAATAAGGATTTAATGGACGAACTTTCAAAAATTGTTAGAGTTAATAAACCAGATTTAAAAATCCTTGTGTTAGACGGCCTTTCTGGATCAGATGTTTTACCACAATTTGAATTTTTCAATGACGGAGTTGGGGTAGATGCTATTATATTTTCTAAGATGGATGTTAATGAAAAAGGTGGGAATCTTCTCTCAGTATGTCATTTATCAAAAAAGCCGATTTTATTCTTAGGGACAGGACAAAATTATCAAGATTTGAAACACTATGATAGAGAAGAAATAGTTAAGAATCTAGTTGAAAGTTAGTTTTTTTCTTATATTAGAGAGTACACTTCTATTTAGTCCAGAACTTAAAATAACTGCATCTGAGAATTTTATCAAACGTCTAAAGCCATAAGAATTGATAGGATTTGATAAGTTTGGTAACACTGAAATAGTTTTAATGCCTTCTGTTTTTAGATACGCTAATTTCCCTGCTAGTACTGCCATCCTAAATGGGTCGTTACTTTCCAAAACCTCATAAACTAGTTTATTTCCATTTATTTCTTCATAATTGTCAATATTAACAAACCCGCCATATTTAGTATTGATAACTAATGGACCATGCGGTTTCAAACCAGAACTTAGTAACAAGTTATGGAACATTCTTTCTTTTTCTGTGAACTTATTTTCCATGCTTTTGGCGCCTATTTTCATATAACTAAGGAACCTTTTTGACTTTATATTTTTAAACTCTGATAATCGTTTTTTATTAAATGTTTGAATAGTGATTAATGAACCATTCATTACATCGTTAATAAGTTCAATTGAATTTTTCAATTCATCTAACCATAAAATCACAAACCCCTTTTCTAAAAGGAACTTACCTATATCGGGATGAAATATATGTAATCCGTTTATATCTTTGTAAGATTTTTTGAAAACACATAAGAAAATAGAATTTGGGTATTTTTCTTTTTGTTCTAATAATTGTGCTATCTTAAATCTTAATGCATGTATTGTAGGTTTAGCATTACTAATTTCACAAATAATTTTAGGATT
>CAYXOT010000044.1:3248-5292 GCA_964466985.1 uncultured archaeon | reverse complement strand
GAGCCGGCGATTGCGCCTCAGATCCCGGCTAAGGCAGCCAGAGGAGGAGCGCCATCTAGGTGATGCATATGAGAACTTTATTGATTTTGCTGTTTGTTTTGCCTGCTATTGCCGCGGCGGCGTGCGATCCCGACCTCACCGTAGACTGCAGCACAGGCGGCTTGGAATTCTGCTGCACCCCAGGCTCTGTTTGCACAGGCAATCCGAGCAACCCATGCGGAGTTCAACTTGGGCCGTCGTCGTGCCCCCCTCACTGGCCTGTAGATTGCCGGCCTAATTTTAATTGGTGCTGCCCTTCTGACAGCATCTGCGCAACAAATACAGCGCAGTGCTGCCCTCCTGGTTATCCGATATATTGCCCTCAGTTCGGTGGCGGATGTATACCCACATCATCGAATTGCGATAACGTTTTCAGTTGCGGGGGCAACGTTTATTTTTGCCCAACCGGCACTACGCCTAGTTGCGTAAACGGGGTAGCAGGCTGCCAGTCTCCCACTCCCACATCGACGCCCACGCCAACCCCCACTCCCACATCGACGCCGCTATCACAGGATATACAGGTATTTGTTACCAGCCAGGATTATAATGGCAATCTTGGGGGATTATCCGGCGCCAACCAAAAATGCCAAGACAGTGCAGCACACCTCGGAGGCACATGGATAGCATGGCTATCCGATTCCACTACAGATGCAAAAGACAGGATAATAAACGCCAGATACGTTACGCTAAATGGAGATTTAATTGCGAACAACATAGAGGACCTGACTAACGGCGATATAAGCCATGCTATTAACATAGACGAAAACAGAATGCCAGTCTCATCCCGTGCTGTGTGGACAGGCACTTCCCAAGGTGGTATCCGCACTTCTTATATCTGTAGTGGCTGGTCTAGCAGTGACAGGTTTACAGGCGACAACCGCCACATTGGAAATGCAGGTTATCCCACATCTACAACACGCGTATGGACTGACGTTGGAGGAATTTCGTGTGATGAACTTAACGGACTATATTGCTTTGCACAGCAACCGTGCCCTGTAGGCGGCTGTGCTACACCGACTCCCACACCAACCCCCACACCCACCCCAACCCCTACGCCGAGTTGTTCAGTCAGTATAACTTCGAAATCTTGTGTATATGATCCATGCAATACTAACTGGGACATATCAGTGTCAGGAACACGCACTGGCGGAACACACGGTCATGGTGTTATTGAGACTTCGTTTGGAGCACCCAGTTCTAATCCAACAACATCATGGTCACACGCAGCAAATTCGGTTACTGGCGGCATTCATAATGTAGGCGGCGCAGGTTATATGGCCGGATCGGGAGATAGCCACACACACACAACTGCTGCAGCGTCGTGCAGTGTCGCTGACACGGTAGCGTGTCCTGCTGCCGGAGGCACGTGCGGTGGTCCAACACCAACCCCTACTCCAGTGTCTACTCCTATCCCGGCTAGTTCTTCTTACAAAAGGGTTTTTGTTACAAGCCAAACTTACAATGCCGAGCTAGGAGGATCCTCTGGAGCTGACACCAAATGTCAACAAAGTGCTGATGCCGGAGGCCTTGGCGGCACATGGAAGGCATGGATATCAACAAGCAATGAAAATGCAAAAGACAGGATACCGGATACAGAATATCGCAGACTTGATAACAACGCGGTGGCCAGAAGCAGGCAGGATTTGACAGACGGTTCTATACAAAACCCAATTAACATAAATGAAAATAACATAGAACAGAGCGGACAGACAACTGCATTTACGGGTACAGAACCTGATGGCACAAAGAGCCCTAATAACTGTGATGACTGGACAACCATCAGCCCTGCTAGCAGAGGAACGTGGGGATATAAAGACGGCATCAATTCCAAGTGGACGAAGTGGACGGACTTTGTCGCTGATGGTTCCAAAGACTGTAATAGTGCAGTAGCTAGGCTCTACTGTTTTGAGCAGCTTGTTTCTACACCAACCCCCACTCCAACGCCAACACCGACGCCGCTATCACAGGATATACAGGTATTTGTTACCAGCCAGGATTATAATGG
>CAYXOT010000044.1:0-3148 GCA_964466985.1 uncultured archaeon | reverse complement strand
CAGTAGCTAGGCTCTACTGTTTTGAGCAGCTTGTTTCTACACCAACCCCCACTCCCACGCCGGTACCGACGCCAGTAGTAGAACAACATCCAATCAATACAATTGCAAATACGCCTACAACCGTGAATATTCAATCCAGCAAACTGGTTGCCACTCAAATTCAAATGACGACAAACCAGGCTTATGCGAGCAGCATTACTGTCAAGGAAAGTTCCAAGCCCGCCGGCGAGCCGCTGGAAGGTCTGGTCTACAAGTACACTGAAATATCATCGGGCATAGACCAGAGCGCCATAACATCCGCAAAAATACAGTTCAAAGTTCCAAAAGCCTGGATTGCAAACAATAGAATAGACAAGAATGCCATTGAGCTCGGACGGTTTGTCTCGAACAGATGGGTGTTGCTGGAAACGAGCAAAATAGCAGAAGACAGTACGGATATCACATACGAAGCTGATACTCCCGGCTTCTCTGTTTTTGCCGTTGTTGGCCCGCCTCCGCCTGCGTCGATGGAGGGAACTGCGCAGCTCATAGTCACAGCCGAGGGCCTGAGCGAGTTCGCGCTGTGGCAGTTATTAGTAATGATAGGGATGGCCGCCGGCATTTTTTCAGTAATCGGAAGGAAGAAAAAGTAAGCAAGAAGGGAATCTGGCAATCAATACCCAAATCTCTTTTCGTAATTTTTGTGATCCATCCACCCCAGAATTATTGAGATTATCTTTATTTCACCGCCTTCAATTGAGTATAGTAGTCGCCATGCATTCGGCAGGTTGTATTTCCATAGGTTTCTTATGCCATATTTCTTGACATAATAGCGGGAATCAGCTTCTTTGGAATCTGAATCCTGTAGAAAGCGTTTTTCTGGATAATTTCGAACGCCTCAGATAGTGCTTCATATAATTGCTTATCTTCTGTCTTGCCATCTTTCAGCTCTTCGTAGGATTTCTTGAGACCCTCATCAACAAACTGCACTTGGCTCGGTTTATCCATTCATTTCCCTTTCCAGATCAGATGCGCCATCGTTTCTCTTCGCTTTACGTTCTCAGGGTAGTATATCCATCCTATCTTGCGTTCTGCATCTATTGAGATTTTGTCAGACTCAAATAGATAAGCTATGATTACCTGGAATGTCTGATACATCATTTTCTTTGGAAGTTTCTGCCATAACTCCTTTCTTTTGTACTCGCCGTCATGCTTTTGGATAAATTCCTCTACCATGAGCACCGTGTCTAACCTTGGATATCTCAGGACATCCTTTTCTTTAAACAATTTCATGTAGATTCACTTAGTATCCGGAAAAGACTCTTGAAGCCTTTTTGGATATCAGAAAACCATTGCTTTTCTGAATATATCAGTTGATATAACTATTTAAGCTTACTTGTCTGTGGAGATAATAATCCAGAAATAAATAGTAAATTATTTAAATACTAAAATTCATAGTATGACTATGTCCGAAGAAACAATAGTAACCAGGGGGAACCAAATCACTCTGACAAAAGAAATCAGGGAAAAAATGCACATCAGGGAAGGCGATAAGGTTATACTTAACATTAAGGGCGATGTTCTCATGGTAAGCAAAAGAGATTCCAGAGTCTTTGATAACTTTGAGGATTTTCTTCCGGAAAAGTTCGAAAAAACGCTCAAAAAAATAAGGACTGATGAGAAAGAAAGATTAAAGAGGCTCGGGATAATTGAATGAAAATCGTTTTGGATACTTCTGTTATTGTGGAAATAGACAGGCGAAACGAAGAAACTATAAAAATAATCAAAAAAATTATCGACAACAATCATGACATGCTTGTCAGCGCCGTGACCGTTTCTGAAATTCTTACCGGTTCCTATTTAAGGAGGGATTTTAAATCCTCCGTTATTGAAGCAAAAAGGATACTCGGGCAATTTTTATGGATAGATTTAGACGCTAACGTAGCTGAAAAGACAGGCCAATATACCGCCTATCTTGTTTCTGAGGGTAAGCTAATAGAATACCAGGACGTAGCGATTGCAGCAACGTTTACTGTCATGGATGCAGACTATCTTCTTACACTTAATAAAGCCCATTTCGAGATGCTCCCGGATGTTAGAGGTAAAATCTATGAGCCCAGGGAATTCGCGAAATTCATTAAATGACCTAATACGGATTTCTTAAGGCAGAACTGAAATTTTATATACAGCAAAAACCAAGTGATAGCATGGGGCGTGTAGTTGACTTCAATTACATATTCTTCGGCAGGCATGAGCAACGGCATAAAATAATTACGGTTACTATTTTTGTGCTGATTATTGCTATTATGCTCTACTATGGCTTCAGACCTGCTGGAGGTATTGTGAACAAGGAAAGAGTGGCGATGGATTTCATTAAAGCAAATCTACAAGAGGAGCACCTACCTACAAAGATAGAGAATATAGGTTCCTCGGCTAAGCTGTCTACTTTTCAATGGATTTACCAAAATATAGATTCGCATTTAACTCTTGGATATTCTGACAGAGCATTAACGTACGCTGTACTCGTGCTGAATCTTAGAGAAGATTTTAATCAGAGTAGTGTTGAGGGCGTAATGGAAAATTACTTTTCTAATTTAAAAGGCCCATTTGTATGCGAAGCAAAAGCAAGTTCTTGTTCATCTGAACAAAGTGATACTAATGCCTACACAATCTACGGTGCTACAAAAGGTAGGAGAGGAGTAAATGCGTTTTTCGTTTGTAAAGCTTTTTCAGAAGAGTATATAAAGAATTGCAGGGGAGGTGCCTAATACGAAAACATTATTTATGCTTATTGTCTTTTTGTTATCTATCGCAGATTACTCGTATGCCGGTGACTGTGGTGTGGTATGTCACAATGGCCTTAGTCTCACTGGTGACGGGCATTGCTCGGACATAGGTATGTGGCATTGCGAGGATGAGTTCGATGACTGGTGTGGTTCATCACTCTTGGGTGAACAAAATTTTTGCCATTCCACCCCCACACCGACCTGCTCTAATAACCCAGACCCATGCGATTCGGTGCTGAATTGCAACAACGGCGTGGGCTGCGACTGCAATTCAGAGTGCGCGTCAAACTACTGCGACATAAACGGTTTTTGTTCTGAACCGCCTACAACCTGCTCTAATAACCCAGACCCATGCGATTCGGTGCTGAATTGCAACAACGGCG
>CAYXOT010000043.1:0-5440 GCA_964466985.1 uncultured archaeon | reverse complement strand
GTATCAAATAAATGACCTACATCTGTGACATTCTGCAAGTAAGTGACTTTGTATCCAAGATACCTCAGAAGTCTGACTAGAGTGTCATAGAATGCATAAGTTCGTCCATTTCCTAAATGAGGGTAATTGTAAACAGTTAGACCACATACAAACATTTTCACTTTCTTGTTTTTCTGTGGTTTGAATATTTCTTTCTTTTTTGTCATTGTGTTGAAAAGTTGAAGCGCCATATGTGTAATTGATGATTTAAGAAATTATAAGTTGAGCTCGGAGGGAGAATTGAACTCCCCTGAACCGCTCTCGACTATTAACTGCAGGCGGTCGCATTGCCGATCTGCCATCCGAGCATATATTATGATATAAGATTGTGTTTTAATTTATTTCTTCTTTAGTGGCGATACTTGGATTGTCTTATTGCATTTAGAACAAGAAAATTCAGGTCTCTCAAACTTTCTACTTGTTTTCCCTAACTTTGTTGTTCGCTTTTCCATTGGCACGTTTTTGATCTCGTAGAATTGGCATGACGGACAGATGTATTCAACTTCGGCATCCTGATTAGGTAATTTGCCCATCACTAGTTCGGACCTGTTTGTAAAAAATTCAAGATTGCTCGGTCTAATTCCGGATTCCTCCCACTTTTTAATAAGCTTGCTATCCATGGACTACACCAATGGTTTTCTTTTTGGTCTCAATACTGTCGACTTGCACTTCCTGCATTTCACTTTTCCCGCCCTGACTTTCGCGGAATCAGCCCTTATCTTGCTCGAGCAGTTCCTGCAGACAAAAACTCTAGTATACAACCGGGCCATGGCTTCCGGGAAAAGTTTTTTCACCATAACTCTATAATTTGGGACTAGCTTTAAATATCCTTCTTTATCATTTAGTTAGTTAGGATGTTCAAGCCTGAGATAAGGATTCTTGGATTCGACGACTCCCCTTTCAAGAGAACCGATAAAAAGGTTGCCGTTATGGGTGTTATCTATCGTGGTGGCAGCTTTTTGGACGTTGTGCTGAAATCCGAGGTTGCTGTGGACGGGCTGGATGCAACCGAGAAATTAGCTAAGTTGGTCAATAAATCCAGACACAAGCCGCAGCTGAAGGTTTTGATGTTCGATGGAATAACTTTAGGGGGATTTAATATAATCGACATTAAAAAATTGCACAAACAAACTGAATTGCCTGTCATTGTCATCAACAGGAGGCATCCCGATTTGGATTCTGTCCAGAAAGCTCTGGAAAATAATTTCAAGGATTTCAAAAAGAGATGGGGCATGATTTTAAATGCTGGAAAAATAAAAGTTTGTAATCTGAAGAACGGTAAAAGGGTGTATTATCAGACTGTTGGAATGGAAGACGAGGAAGCTGAAGAGGTAATCCAGTTGAGTTCGACGCATAGCGATATACCTGAGCCCTTGCGCGTGGCGCACCTGATTGCGGCTGCGATAATAAAGGGAGAGAGTAGTGGAAGAGCATGAAGATATTGCCAAAAATTCTGACCGACACATGGTGGGGGAACATTCTCTTGGGATTCTCCGCGGCTGTGATATTTTATTATGTCATTCTATCAGCTGTTCTTGGAAATAACACACCTGTGGTTGCGGTAGTCAGCAGCTCAATGGAGCACGATTCTTCTTTAGAAAGCGATCATTATGAATGGCTTGAAGAGAACTTGGGATACGACAGGGGTTACATTAATTCATGGTCTATTGCAAATGGGTTTGATGTCGGGGACATGCCCATAGTAAAAGGCCGGGATAAATACAAAGTCGGTGATGTGATTGTATACTCTGTTGAAGGCATTAACGCGCCGATAATCCATAGGATAATAAAAATAAACGATGATGGGACATACCAGACAAAAGGCGACAACAACTCCGGGCAATTGAACTACGAATTCAGCGTCAAACCAGAGCAGGTGAAGGGAAAGGTAATCTTTATAATACCTAAAATCGGTTATTTTAAGGTGCTAACTAACCGCTTGCTTGGTGTGTGAATGAGATTCTGTGAAAGATGCGGAAACTTGCTTGTAGTGCAAAAGAAAAGGAAGAATGTCTATCTTGTTTGCAGGAAATGCAAACGCGTGTACAAAACCAAAGGTGAAAAACTTAGAATAGGCTCTTTGGTCACCGAAGGGAAGAAGAAAGTTATAGTGATGAACGAGAAGGACCAGTTTTCTGAGTTGCCGAAAACAAGGATATTGTGTCCTGAATGCGACAACATGGAGGCATATTGGTGGATGCAACAGACTAGGAGTGCGGACGAACCTCCCACAATGTTTTACCGATGCGTGAAGTGCGGCCACAGCTGGAGAAGCTATAGTTGAGTATTTAAGTTTTTAGTCAGAACTAAGATTTGATGCCGGTATCTAATTATACTCCAAAGCATATCTCTGAGGTAAGTCCGCGCGACTCTAGAGTTTCTATAACAGGAAGTGTGGATACAGTCGGTGAAAATCTGTTTGTATTGGACGATGGTACCGGAAAAATAGAAATAAGCTCGGAGGTGCCTGTACAAAAAAATAAGCTGGTTAGAGTATTCTGTTCAGTTGTTGACGAAAGACTGAAGGCTGATATCGTGCAGGATATGGAAGGGTTCGACCTCGAACTCTTTAAAAAGGTTAAGGAGCTATATAATAGAGCAGGTGTATGATGTTCACAGCAAGGTTGTCTGACCCGAGATTGTTTGTAAATGCCGTTTCTACTATCGGTGAATTGATAGACGAGGGTATTTTTAACTTGGGCAAGGATGGCATATCGCTTATTGCCGCTGACAGGGCGATGGTGTCTGTCGTGGATTTCAAGATGAGCGCTAATGCTTTTGACGAGTATAAAATCGACGCCGAGCAGAAAATAGGACTGAACATCACCAACCTTCTTTCTGTTTTGAAAAGAGTTGATGCCGAAGACAAGCTTGTGCTGAACTTGCAGGACTCCAAGCTTGAAATCAGATTGGAGGGCAAGTCAAAAAGGCGATTTGTCGTGCCGTTGCTGGACATCACCCAGGAGGAGATACCGCCGATAAGCCAGTTGGAATTTCCCGCGAAAGCTGAGATCAAGCCTCATTTGCTTATTATTGGCATAGAGGATGCGGATATAATCTCTGATGCCGTTCTGTTCGAGGCTACGAACGACAAGTTCGTCATGCGCGCTGAAGGAGATGTGAGCAAGGCTGAACTGGAGCTCGAAAGGGGAAATGAAAATCTGCTGAATTTGGAAACCAGCAGTGAAGTTAGATCAAGATACCCCATCGATTATCTGAAGAAGATTGTGAAGGCTGCGAAGATTGCGGATATCGCGACCATCAGGTTGGGGCAGGATTATCCTATGGAATTGGAGTTTAAAGCTGGGGATAAAGCTAGTATTTCATTTGTCATTGCTCCGCGAGTTAGTGAGGAATAAGTTTAGAAGAAAATTTACTAGAAAACTTTATATACTAGTTCTAACAATAAATATATAGAAATTAAAGGTGCTATATAGTATGTTGTCTAAAAACCTTGGGTATATTGTAGGTGTATTAGTTGGCGATGGGTGGATTAATAAAAATTCAATAGGTCTGAAGGCTAAGGATAAGGATTTTATTTTAGCTTTTAAGAAAGCTTTAGAAGACGAATTCAAGTTAAATACCAAACTTCATTTTTACAATGATTTATGGAGAGCTGAATTACACAGTAGAGAAATTGTCAAGTTTCTGACAAATTTTGATTATAAAATAATTAAGAAAGAAAATATAGAAGTTAAATGTGCTTTTCTAAAAGGTTTTTATGATAGTGAAGGATCGGCTTATTATCAAGAAAAAATTGGTGTAAGAAATAGAAAAATCGAACTATGTAATACTGATTTAGAACTCTTAACATTTTGTAAAACCTTATTAGAAGAATCGGGAATAAACACTTTGAAAATTGACAAAAGACTTAGAGATATAAGAGTTCTAAGAGGAAGAACGCTACCAATTATGATATATGCTAGATTCTTATTGAAAGAAAATAAAGAAAACTTTATTCGATTTAAGAATTTAATAGGGTTTTCTATTGAAAGAAAGCAAAAAAATCTTGATAAGATGATTAATTCTTACATTTATCCAGAAAGAAATAAATGGATAGAATTTAAGGAGAGTGTTTTAAATGAAAGTAAAATAAAAAGATATGGTGAATTAAGGAAAGAATTCGGTTTTATTCCAAAAAGTGTTATTGATTACTGGATTTATCCTAAAAATTCTAGATCTACAGAACTGTCTTAAACTAGAGTATCTGAAAGCGATTAACCTGATTCTTCTTTTATGCCTATACCTTGCACAACATTAACCTGGTACGTTTTTGGCCCTGATGGTTCTGTAGATTTTGTCACCTCTACAGTTGTACCTTCAATTATTTCAGCCTGAGTTCTCGTCTGTGCAGTTGTTTCGGAAGGTTCTTTCTCTGTAGCTTGGTTTGCGCAACCAGACAACAAGATTAGTAAAATTATAGAGAATGCGACTAGAGCCCTCATGTTAGTGAATTTTCTTTTTTTATATTTAAGCTTCAAATCACAGCTCTCAAAAGTGTATACTCAATTACTGCGCCGACAAAAATCAAAGCCACGCCATAAAAGAACATCGGTTTATAATTAAATTTCGATTTTATTCTGAAGAACTTCTCTACAAAAATTAAGCCGGTTAAAGCAATGAAAAGGCTTCCAGCAAGTTCAAATAACCCCACAAGAAAGATTATCGGTAAGGTATAAAGAGAATTTTGAGAATTAAGATAGCTTGCAGTTAATGAAAATGTATGGAAGTTGTAGTAAAGACTGGACAAACCAGCCGTAAACATCTCAGTCAGAGAAAGTAGGAAATTGCTCTTGAATATTTTCAAGATACTGGTACCTTCTTCTGGAACCCCAATCGACTCTTCACAGCATGCGAAGTAGTCTATGTCTATTATACCGTTAACTACACCTGCTATTAGACTGCCTATAAACAGAACAATATAGATTTTTTCAAATTTGGTTAATTTTCGCAAAAACTTCATTTTTAAATTTGTCATTTCTGAGAAGATATGCTTTCCTTGGATTGCTTGAATTCATTGCTCATTTTTATCATTGCGGTCCTAAGAGCTTCCAGCTGCCCTTGAAGGTATATCAATTGCTTTTCTGTTCCTTCCTCGAACTCTGAGAACTTGGAGGCTATCTGCCTTTCGACTTCGACTGCACCTATCTTGTAGTCGTGCACATGCTTTTCGATTCTATTTTCAAGATACTGCAGCCGTGTTTTTAATTTTACTATATCAACAGTGTCCCCTAGCAGATCTTCTTTTCTTGTTTTAGAAGGTTTGAATTCGGGTTGCATTTCTGGTTTGACTTCGGTGAGTATTTCCTCCACGATTTCGTCAACCAATTCCTCAGGCACTTCCACCTGGCTTTTAACTCTCATGCATTCTCTCCTTTAATCTTTTCCTGACTTTTTCCAT
>CAYXOT010000042.1:0-5491 GCA_964466985.1 uncultured archaeon | reverse complement strand
TAGGTCACAATGAAGTATCCTTCTGTATTTCTTGTGGGAAGGGGTGCAAGGGCAGAAATTTTATCAATTGCATTCGCTGGTAAAGGACAGAATTTAGATGCGGGTGCAAAGGCAATTCATCTTGCACCGGATACGACATCAACTATTATTAACAAGTCTGTTAGTAAGGATGGGGGAAGGACAAACTTTAGAGGATTTGTGAAAATATTTCCTGGTGCAATAAATTCAAAATCACATACTAAATGCGATGCCTTAATTTTGGATGAAAAATCGAATTCAGGAACGATCCCCCAGTTGGATATAGATGAAAACAGAGTGAATGTTGGTCATGAAGCTACCGTAGGAAAGATAGGCGAAGATCAATTATTCTATCTAATGTCACGTGGTTTAACAGAAGACGAGGCGATGGCAATGATAATTAATGGTTTTTTTGAACCTTTTATGAAAGAATTGCCTCTGGAGTATGCTGTAGAGTTCAATAGGTTAATACAGTTGGAAATGATTGGTGCAGTGGGATAGAGTCTATGCCATTAAATATTGAAAAGATCAGAGAAGATTTTCCAATTTTCAAGCGAAAAATAAATAATCATCAGCTGGCATTTCTTGATTCTGCGTCAACATCTCAAAAACCGAAACAAGTCATTGAAGCTATCAAAGATTATTACGAACAGCACAACGCAAACCCGCACCGTTCGATATACACGCTATGCGATGAAGCTACTCAGATATATGAGAAAGCACGAAGAAAAGTCGCGAAATTTATCAATGCGGGAAATGAAAAGGAAATAGTTTTTGTCAGAAACACGAATGAAGCGATGAATATTCTCGCATATTCTTACGCTATGAACAACTTGGAAGAAGGCGATGAAATAGTTCTCACAATTATGGAGCATCATGCTAACATAGTACCATGGCAGATGCTACAGAAGAAAGGAGTCAAACTGAAATTCGCTGATATAAATCCTGATGGTACCTTGAATTTGAATCAACTGAATGAAATGATTACAAAGAATACGAAAATAGTTTCTGTTACACACAAGTCAAATGTATTGGGTACAGTTAATCCTGTGAAGGAAATTGGGAAGATTGCACATGATAATGGAGCTGTTTTTATTGTTGATGGTGCACAATCTGTTCCTAACATGCCAGTTGACGTAAAGGACATTAACTGTGATTTTCTGGCATTCTCAGGACATAAGATGTTGTCTCCAATGAATATCGGTGTGCTTTACGGGAAGAGTGATCTGTTAGAAAAAATGGAACCTTTCATGCGTGGCAGTGATATGATAAAAGAAGTGCAATTGACAGAGGCTGTATGGAATGATTTGCCATGGAAGTTTGAAGCAGGCACTCCAAATGTTGAAGGTGCTATTGGTCTGTCGGAAGCTATAGATTACCTGAACAAAGTTGGATTGGAAGATATACAGAAACATGAAGAAAAATTGACTGAATATGTTTTGGGGAAATTTAATGAAGTTAAGGGACTCAGATTAACTTGTGATGGAAATGCAAAATTAAGAAATGGTATTATATCGTTCAATATTGCAAGCGTGCATTCACACGATGTTGCGTATATTCTGGATGACTTTGCAGTCGCTATTAGATCAGGTCATATGTGCTGCCAGCCGTTGATGAGAAGGTTGGGTGTTCAATCTGTTGCACGTGCTAGTTTCTACCTCTATAATACTAAGGAGGAGATTGATACTCTCGTTGAAGGGCTGGAGAAAGTGAAGACGGTGTTCAAGATATGAGTTTAGAGATTTACCAGGAAATGATTCTGGAGCATTATAACAACCCTAATAATTGCGGTTATATAGAAAATTATGATGTGGCCGCTAAAGATTCGAATCCGATATGCGGGGATGAGATAGAAATTCGAATAAAGTTTGATAAAGGTGTGATTAATGATATAAAATTCCAAGGGCAAGGATGTGCTATAAGCCAGTCATCAGTGGATATACTCATAGATCTGGTAAGAAACAATAATGTTGAATTTGTAAAAGACCTGACAACAGAAAATTTCATCAAAATATTAGGAATAGAACTTTCTCCTTTAAGATTGAAATGTGCTTTACTTGGATTGAAGACTCTTAAAACTGCGGTATACGTATACCTAGATACTTTAAAATCCTAGCTTCTAGCTACTTTCCGCTTTGGATTTCTTCTATTTGTCAATGTCCTTTGCTTAAATTCTCTTCTAAAAATTTTACCCAGTTTTTGGATATATTCCCTTAATTTTATTATAGAGTCTAGACTTATTTCGGGTACGAAAGTATCGGGATCATTATAACCTATTTCTATGCCTTTTACGACCGAGTCTCTCAACATTGTGTGGTAGACTGAGTCCGTACTTAAAGATACTTCAGTACCAATGTCGTGGTCTGTTTTATCTTTAATTGGTTTGTGTGCGGATCTTCTTAATCTCTCCGAGATAGGCTTTGCTTTCCTCAATCTACTAGAGCTATATACAGTATAGTCGTGTGTGACATTCATAAGAAATCTTAACTCCCATTTTTGGGTTTTTTTCATTAAAGCTCCGTCTATTGAAGGATTGAAGACTTGGGAATCGTCTACATCAACCAACCCAAGATCCAACCTGTTGGAATGATTGCGATAGACTACGACATTTCCAGGATACGAGTTACTGTTCTTGCCGTCACCGACTATACGATCCCAGGAACGATTATGGTTATGGAGTATTCTGACTAATCTGCCTGTCATAATGCCCAAAGTTCTGAAAAGTGGATTTATTCCCTCATAATCGATTTCATGAACAAGAGGCAGATCTTTTTCAAGCCACCATAAGAATTCGTCTAATCTTGTGTCACCTTCAATCTCGTAAATAGTTGCTGTATTTGGCTCGCCTCTAAATAAAACATCATACACCCAGAAACCGCGCGGTATTAAGGGGTAAGTGCCCAATTCTTCTAGAAACATCTCCCTTATTTCGAATGTCCTTTCAACTTCATACTGTGCACCCGAAAATGTTTGTGAGCCCTTT
Organism: uncultured archaeon; assembly: GCA_964466985.1. Classification (GTDB taxonomy): domain Archaea; phylum Aenigmatarchaeota; class Aenigmatarchaeia; order CG10238-14; family SCSR01; genus JACOWB01. Next base: position 2,490 of record CAYXOT010000042.1, on the reverse strand, counting down.
GGTTCATTGCCATATGGTTTAGTGCTCGGTCTGCATGCCTTTATTTTGTATAGCCTGTCTGATCCCAAAATCCCTGATCTATAACCGCTTTCTAGACCTGTTACGGGTCCGTTCGGAACCCTCGCTAATGGTTGCCCCAGACATTCAGGCATGTTATCAGAGAATTTGATGAGTCTGCCTTCTTGCGGTGCAAAGTATACAGTTTTCCTTGGCACTATAAGTTCTGTCATTATACTCCTTTTTGATAAGAAAACTTTTAAATATGAGTCTAACACCAAAGTAGATTTATGCAAACTATATACAAGGTATTAGTTCCAATAGTTGTTGTAATCGTCCTGGTAGTTGCAATAGAAATATTAACTGTACAAAAATCAATCCCTCCTTTTACAATTGAAACAATTTCTTCAACATGCATGAGTGAAGAGCATGATTTAGATGTTAGGGCGGAAGGAGATTCTATTGTGATTATCGCGCCTATGCAGACGCCAAACCCATGCTATTCTGTCGCAGGAGATGTGAAATTTTCCGGGAGAGATATAGAAGTTGATTTGTCTGCAGTTTCTAAACAAACTGTCTGCATACAATGTGTAGGTGAGGTTACAGGGAAGGTTGTTATTCAGAATTTGACTAAAGGTACATATAGTGTTAAAGTTAAAACACCTGAAAAAGTCGCGATAACCAGTATCTTAATCGGATGAACGTTTTCTTTGTCTGTATCGTGCGATTAGATACCCCATTTGTCTGCCAAGGAGATTACAATAATAGGTATATCCATTCAGCCGTGTTCGTCTTTGGTCGTCATACCACGCTATCAAGTGGCCGAGATTTCTAAAATTTTTCATCTGACTCTTCTCGATTGCCCTAACGGTTGAAAGGCTTACCATTCCCTGATGAATTAGATACACCCCAGCCCTTGCCAATAATATATTTCTGACTGTCTCGCTTTCAACCATTCTAAAAATACTTGACTACAAACTTAAATTTTTATTTACATTCCCGATAAATTCATTAGCTCACAATACCTAAGGATAACAAACGATTGACATGGTCTTGGAAGCATTAATAGTAATTTTTGGCCTTATTCTGTTCGAAACAGTGAACAGTGTGGACAACGCTATAATAAACGCGCATGTTCTCGGGACTATGGGAGAAAAATGGCGTAAAAGATTCCTGTTCATCGGCATACTGACATCTGTTTTCTTGGTAAGGTTTATACTGCCTATCATACTGGTTTGGGTAATCGCGCCTGGCATATCACTTGCGGACATTGCTGGGATGTTCGGGGGAGACAGTTCGCTGGCCACAGAAGCCATAGAAACAACCAAGCCACTTATATTGAGTTTTGCCGGCATATTTCTTCTTCTGCTTTATTTTCACTGGCTGTTCATGGAGAAAAAGATGCATTTGTTCTACCACGAAAAATTATTGAAAGAGCACCATAAAGTCTGGTTTTTTGCGGCTGCGGCGATTATTCTGGTGGTATTGATGTATTTTGCACGCAACAATCCGAATATGATGCTGTTTACGGCTGTCGGGAGTGCAGCATTTTTCATTGTTTACGGATTTAAGGAAACTGCCGCAAGGGGGGAGGAGAAGCTGCTGAAAGGGAACACTTCAGACGTGTCAAAGTTTGTTTACCTTGAGATTCTGGATGCTACCTTTAGTTTTGACGGTGTGGTTGGCGCATTTGCGTTCACTACAAACCTACTTTGGATCACAATCGGATTGGGGATAGGCGCGCTTGTTGTCAGGGAACTTACAATCAAGGGGATTGACACCGTTGGAAAGTACAAGTTTCTGAAGAATGGCGCGATGACTGCAATTGGGTTGTTGGGCGCTTTCATGACTGTAGAAAGTTTCGGCCTTGACCTGCCCATTTATGGGCCGACATTGATAACAGTAGCGATAATCATATATGCATTCTACGCCTCACACAAGCATTTGAAAGATTTGAAAATCTAGATGCCGGAGGGATTCGAACTCACAGAAATCACTTTTTCTTAAAAAGATACTTCTCTTCATTAGCAAGCTTTCTAAACAAATCCCTTCTTTCTTTCAATGTTTGTTTCACATAGTCTAATGTTGTCATATTTTATCAACATTCTTCTTAAGCCAGTTTAACACTTGAATGAATGCTGTTTCCTCTTTATTAATGTTATGTACTATATCCATAAAGCTTCATCCGTGGCAATAAACTTAATGTCATTTTCTCTTAGAATAGCTTCTGAAATGGCTATTGCAGTTCTTTTATTGCCATCGACAAAAGGATGATTTTTTACAATGCCGTATAAAGCTCTTGCAGATTTCGTATAGATATCTTTAGTTGTATTGATTTGTGATACTATGAAATCTAAATTGCCTAAATTTATAATTCCTTTATGGCCACCAGTTTCTTCAATTATTTTATCGTGAGCTTCCACTGCTTCCTCAGTTTTAATCATAGTTATTTTTTAGTTAATCATTTAGAAATAAAGATAATGCAGGGGGAGA
>CAYXOT010000041.1:0-5793 GCA_964466985.1 uncultured archaeon | reverse complement strand
TGTTTTTAACATATCCTGAAACACTTGAAATAGAAAGAGTCATTCCTTTATATTTACTATTAGATGTACCGCATGGAAGATTTTATAATCCGGGTTCGTATTCTAAGACACCCCGAGGTGTTTACATGCAGTATCCTTATCACAAGTGGTATCCGGCTGACCAACCTAAACCACAAGAACTAAATGTGTCAATGGTATTAATCAACCCGCCAGACTTAGAGGATGCACAAGTGATGTTTAATGAAGTGCCTACTGAGTTAGCTTTGAGAGAACAGGGATTATATCAACTAAGAATTTAACTTTTCAATAAACGAACTTGGAAACTTTACCTTCAACAATTCCTTTGCTTCATCTACAGAAGCCCACTTGTATTCTAAATGTTCAAAACTCAAATTGAATTTATTATTGTAATCTCGTAACTTACATTTGTAAACTACCATCAACAGACTAACAGTCTCATTCTCAAGTGGGATTTTAAGGTTTGAAATGTGTGTGTCAAAATGTCCTAGAATTTCTACAGTGTCTATTCCTAATTCTTCTTGCACTTCTTTACGCAAAGTTTCTTCTACCGAATCGCCACCTTTAATTCTACCACCGGGCAAGTCCCAATGCACTGGTTGATGTAGACGCATCTCTTCAGGATTAGCTTTTAGAATAAGGATTTTATTTTTATCATTCATTATCAGAGCTTTCACACCAACATGGAATTTTTGTTCGTTCATAATGAGTTATGTTTAGTTAAGTATAGAAATCTTTATATGTCTGACGTCAGACATATAATTGTGATTAAAATGGAGTTTATCATGGTTTTTGATGTACCAAGGGACAGAGGATCGGCGCAAAGACAAGTAAGTAGACTGTTAGCTAAGGCAGACGCCAAACAAATACAATTTTCTGTCTGGAAGTCGAGAAATCTACAAGACCTGATAGATATAGCATCATTCATCAAGAAATCCGGCGGCGACGCAAGAATCCTGGAAGAAAGATTTGTATTTTAATAACTAATTAAACAACAGATAATATGGATTTCGAAACTTATCAAAAAGAAGCAAGGAAAACTGCACTGTATCCTGATGTTAACAAAAACTTTGTATATCCAACTTTAGGACTGGTTGGAGAAACCGGAGAGGTAGCAGAAAAGATCAAGAAAGTTATACGGGATAAAAATGGTGTCATGGACGGAAATACAAAATTGGAAATCATGAAAGAGTTGGGTGATGTTATGTGGTATCTCTCTCAATTGGCAACAGAACTTAATCTATCATTAGATGAGATAGCTAATGAAAATTTGCAAAAACTGTCTTCACGGATGGAAAGAAACAAATTACATGGTGAGGGAGATAACAGGTAAAATCTTATTTTTCTTCAAGAAATTCTAGCGTACGGTCTATGGGTTCGGACGAAACATTCCAAAACCCTTTGAAAGGCATATTCAAATCAAAAATAATAAGCATGATGAAACTTACAGCCATACTTACGATAGCCATTAAAATTGTGAAAAGGTATATGTTGCTTAATCTAGTTAGGAAAAATCCAACAACCAATGATATCGAAAGGAACATTACTAGAAATAACTCCAGTTTAGGTATTTCAGACTCTATTAATCCTATCCTTCTGGATCTAGAATTTGCAGATGACCTTAATGCATCAACAATGTGTCCAGCCAAAACTTTCTCCATTTCATTCTTTGGTTTAATCTTATCTAGAGTTGAAAACAGCTCTCTAAACTTGTGAGAAACTTCTTCTTTTGCCTTAGGTCCATTTACATATAAACTCTTCTTTAGTGACAGGGCATAGTCTTTTATTTTTTCTTTTGAAAATTGAACAAGTCCCTTATCTTTGAACAGTCTGGCCATAGAAAATACATTTCTTAAAGCGATGAACTCTTTGCTTAGTTCTTCATTTATACCGTTAAATCTTCCGCCAGCCTCGAAAATTACAAATGCCGAAATAATAGCATATATCACACCTAAGAAATTTAAGAAGACGCCGAGTCCTGAAATGTCTGTAGCTAAAATCAGTTTGTTGAAATAATCGAACGTTAACATTGATATTAGAATAGTTGAAACTACGAGCAGTGGAAGAAGTACATAACGCATAACATCATTTCTGGTTTTAATGTATTTAAAGTGGACTGGGTGGGATTTGAACCCACGACTTCATCCTATCTTGAGTTACACTCTGCAAAGGACGCGGTCTACCGGACTGACCTACCAGCCCATGACTTAAATGTGAGCTTTATAATTTATAAAACCAATCCTTATTAAACTGTTATGAGATGGCTAATGCTATTGCTAATTTCGACTGTATTTTTATCTGGTTGCACAGAGCAGTCTATCGGAACAGCCGGTCCACCTGAATCTCAACAAATTCAATCACCTTCTGTGGAACTGCCTCCCGCAGAACAAATATCAACAGGACTCCCATCTACTCCAACACAAGAAACAACGCCCTATAGCGGACAAGTTATTGCGGGTGACGTGACAAAATATATTCGATTCAACTGGGATGACTACCAGAAGACGCTGTCTGAAGGGAAGGTGATATACTTCTACTTTTACGCCAACTGGTGTCCGATATGTCGAGCGGAGAGACCAAAAATACTCGACGCATTTAATGAGCTCAACGAACCCAGCGCAGTAGGATTTGAAGTTCATTTCAACGACAATGAAGTTACACCAGACGATGAAAAGATAGCGAAACAATTGGGTATATCCTATCAGCACACTTCGGTTATCCACGTTGTCGGAATTGACAAAACTGGAAAGGAGGCATTCAGAAGCTTGTCGCCAGTGTCTAAGCAGACGATAAAAGACAAAATTGGAGATCTGGTGTAATGGCTGAAACTACAATTTACTTTGCATTCGCCGCAGGTTTTCTATCATTTTTATCACCATGCATACTACCGCTAATCCCGGCATTCCTAGCATATTTGTCAGGAACTACGATCGAAGAAGTAGAAAAATCGAAAAAGAAATTAAATGTCTTTCTCAATGCCGTGTTTTTTGTCCTAGGATTTTCACTGGTGTTCTCTCTCATTGGGGTTTTGTTGAATACAGTCCTTCTGAGTATCGGCTATGATGTGAGAATATGGTTGTCGCGCATCGGCGGAATAATTATAATTGCGTTCGGCCTTTATCTTCTGGGATTGCTGAAACTCCCGTTCCTTAATGTCGAACACAAACTGAAACCGAAGAAATTCAAATACAGCTATCTTTCATCATTTGTTTTTGGTGTTGCATTCGCCGCAGGATGGACTCCATGCGTTGGTGCAGTTTTAGGCAGCATATTAACTCTTGCTCTGGCGTCACCCGGTATTGCTTTCGGTTTATTGCTTTCTTATTCTATCGGTTTGGGGATTCCGTTTCTGTTAACAGGACTGTTCTTGTCGCAAACCCTTTCACTCATCTCCAAAGCTGGGCCATTCCTGAAATACTTCAACATTGCAATGGGAATTGTTTTGATAGTGATTGGAATACTGGTGTTCACAAACAAACTTGCGGCCTTTGCTAATTTAGGGTTCATAACAAACATCTTGCCGTGAGAATAAATGAATAAAGAAATTTTGATTATACTAATTTTGGCTTCTCTGATACTTTCCACAGTCGTCGGCTTGCAAATTTATACAGGTTCAATGAATTCTACGAAAGAGTTGTTCGACAAAGCACCAGAACTTCAAGGTATTGCCGGATATATAAATACCGAACCGATTAAATTGGAAGGTTTGGAAGGGAAGGTTGTTTTGATAGATTTCTGGACTTACAGTTGCATCAATTGCATCCGAACACTACCTTATCTTAATTCGTGGTATGAAAAATATTCTGATGACGGATTAGTGGTTATAGGTGTGCATACCCCAGAGTTTGAGTTTGAAAAAAATTACGACAATGTTTTAGCCGCTGTTAGAGAATACAATATAAAATATCCGGTTGTTCAAGACAATGATTACAAAACATGGAATGCATATGAAAACAAATTTTGGCCGAGAAAATATTTGGTTGATATCGACAGTAACATAAGATATGACCACATTGGCGAAGGAGCATATGAAGAAACTGAGAAGGTAATTCAAAAATTGTTAAAAGAAAGGGCAGATAAATTTGATTTGAAAATGGCTGAAAACATTTCAAACCCCGCATCAGCCATTGATGTCGATTTTGGAAAAATTGGCACACCAGAATTGTATCTTGGGTATGGATTTGCACGTGTTGAGTTAGGGAATGAGGAAGGCTTCCAACCGGAAAAAACAATTGAGTACAAAGTACCGTCGTCAATAGTTCCAAACACAGTTTACCTAGAAGGCGTGTGGAAAAACAACAGAGACCACATGGAGCTTTTTTCTGAAAAAGGAAAAATTGTTTTATTCTACTCTGCAAAAGATGTAAATATAGTTGCGGGCAAAAATTCCATTTTATTAATATCTCTTGACGGTCAGCTGGTAGGCGAAAGCAGAGGCAATGATGTTATAAATAATAAAGTTCTGGTAAGAGAGCAACGACTGTACAATATTGTTTCTGACATTGATTACAATTCTAGGCTTTTGGAAATTGACGTTGACGGTAAGGGGTTCCAGATTTACACTTTCACTTTCGGATAGATTGCAACTGATTTGTTAAATGTGTGATGGATTTATGATAAAATTGATTATTGTATTATGGAGCATTTAGCAATAATGAAAAAATCTTGGAAGCTAACCCAGAAAATTCTCAGTGGTCAGAAGAAAATTGAATCTAGATGGTATAAGGTAAAATATCCTCCTTGGGATAAAATCGAATCTGGCGATGCAATATATTTCAAAGATTCTGGTAATCCAGTCACTATTAAAGCAGAAGTTGAAAAAGTAATTCAGTTTTCTAACCTTACCACAAAAAAGGTTAAAGAAATTTTAGTTAAGTATGGAACTGACGATGGAATTGAAAAGAAGGGCATTCCAAAATTTTTCGAAATGTTCAAAGACAAAAATTACTGTATGCTAATTTTCTTAAAGAATCCTCAAAAGATTGAACCGTTTGAAATTAACAAGACTGGTTTTGGTGCGATGTCTTCTTGGATAACCGTCAGTAGCATAGACCGAATTAAGTTGCGATAAGCGGTGTTATCAGAAACCATCAATTTACAAGTAATTCTTTCATTTTTTCTAATCTCAACTTCTTTTGAGGGTGAGAAGAACCAATTAGCTCTATAAATTTTAACATACCTCCTTTATTTTCGATGCAAACTCTCCAGACATCTTTTTTCTTATCGGACAATCTAACTTTACCTGTCTTAATTCCAAAAGTTTCAGTTAACATAGTTCGGATGTCTTCTAATGACTGTTTGTCTTTTTGTGTGAAGCTTAGGTATATTGCTTTAGATTTATCTGGTGTTCTTGGACAACCACCTTCTGTGTCCCAAAAGGCTTGAATGTAAAATTTTTGTGATTTTTTATCCTGAGGTGATAAAGTTCTCATTCCAGTTAATTCTTCCCAGATTTTTCTGCTTTTAAATTTCAATCTCCAAGCTCCATACCCCCAATAGAGTTTATGATGTGAAAGATCTTTATCGAATGCTGATTTAAATTTAGGAATTATTACATCCGTTAACCATTCTTTGCATTTCTGAACGTAAACTATAGTCCATTCTGTGGATAAACAACCGTCTCTTAATGCTCCCACTAAATAGTATTTTTCTTCCATTTCATCACTAGTATCTTTTGTATATACACTATAGTAGAACTAGTATATAAAGTTATCGGGGGCTCATTTCCTTATACATTTAGAAAAAACTCTGCTAACAGGCAAAGTCAATACTTTT
>CAYXOT010000040.1:0-5796 GCA_964466985.1 uncultured archaeon | reverse complement strand
AGTTCTACTTGTTGAAAGGATATATTTAACCTTTCCTGTTACTAGGAGATAAAAAGAGCTAAAGAGCCATTACCTTTAAAAGATACCCGCCTATAACAGCAACAAGCGCCATATTGTAAACAACATTCAAAGCATAAGCAATTCTTACCGGTTCATCTGTTGTTATCCTCTGCCATGCAGGAGCCATCATATTTCTCATCACAACTGATATCAGTACGATTAATATGAAAGGCAATTCATTCAACAATCCTGCAGCCAGTCCCATCAAACCTATGATGAAACTCTCCGGCGAAGGTATAATCGGAGGCCATCCAACTTCAAAAGGCTGTGAAATAAACCATGAGATCATCTCTATCACCCCGCCGACAAGCGAGAATATCAGAAATCCAAAGAAGAACCCGAATACAGGGCCATAGATAAGCCCGCTCAAGATTACAGGTATGGAGAACAATTCGATTCCAAACTCACCATGGATTTTTAAAGCATTAATTCCACCAGTCTGTGACTGGTGGTTAACTAGCCTGATGCTGTTGGACTAGCAATTGCGATAATAGATACCACTGGTCTGTGACCAGTGGTCATTCATATGGGACAAAACAGCTTTGTCAACCCAGAGCATGGCAAAGATAATAACCAAAGGCAGACCTTTCCAGAAATAGAAAATAACCGAAAACAGAACAAGCAAAATGATTTGAATCAATATTACTTTGACATTATTATGTATTGAAAATTTCATATTAAAGCTCAACTTTTCTGAACCCTTCCGCATACTTCACTTTCGCTCTTTTGCCGACTTCCCTCGCCCAAGATTTTATTCTCTGTTCAATATCTTTGAAATCAATTATCTGGCTTTTATGCCGCTTGAGAGCTTGCAGTTTCTTGTTAATCGTGCCAGAAATATCAATGAAAACATTCGGCTTATCCGTCGCATAAAACCATGCTTCCTTTATCTTATGTGGTGGGTATTGTTTTGTTAATTCCGGAAAAAATGCCGGACTACCAGCAGCAGGGTATATAGCATCAAACACAGCTTCACCTGCAGCCCTGTGATCCCTGTGAAAGCGGTAGAAATTGTCAAAACTTCTATTGCCAGGATCCGGTGATGTTATTACATCTGGTTTAATCCTTCTGACGACCTTGACAAGTTTTTTTCTTAATTCTTTTGTATTCTCAAGCTCACCATCTTTCTCCCTTAGAAAGACGACATTCTTAGCACCGACAACTTTAGCTGCATCCATCTGTTCCTTTTCGCGGATTTTCACAATCTTGTTGTCAGAAATCTTGTCAAACTTGCCCTTGCTTCCGTCAGTTAGGATGCAATAGTGAACTTCCCTGCCTTCCTTTGTCCATTTGGCGATCGCGCCTGAGCAGCCGAAGTCTGCGTCATCCGGATGCGCTGAAAATACCAAGACTCGCATAAAATAACTTGCAATCAGATAATAAAAGCTATACTAATAAACATGGTGCATCGAACTTTGGCATTTGATGCGCAGGATTTTAAGGATAAAAGGCTTGTTTTCCCGTATATGGAAATTGCGCACCGGCACGGAAGTTTGGATGCGCTGCGATAGTTAGCCAGGGATGCTGTTTATTTGGATTGAATAATGATTATGTATAGGGGTTTAGATAAGGCGATTTATCAGAAACCTTACGTTCTCATTAATCGTTGCAGGTGAGTCAGAAACCCCTAATATTTCCATCGTGTTCGTATCAATGAAAATAGTCCCCACTTTATAATAATTATCGTCTAGAGTGCACATGACAGGAGCCTATTTTTTAAACTACTTACTTAAGATAACAATCCAACAAAGGCTTAGGCACCCTTTTCGTTAATTGAAATTATATTGTAGACACGTGTCCACGATATGAGATCTGGAAAATAAAGCACGAAAGAAAAATTCTGGAAAATTCCATTAAAGGGAAGATAATAAAGGACTGGCATGCTAAGAATAGTCCACTTTCTGTTTTAACGGCATTTATCTAAGCGCATTTGCTTGCATACCATCGGAAGCATTGATCCGTTTCAACCTGCCAACCGCAACTTAATCCTTATCATCGTACTGCAATCAACAGGTGCCGTTTCTGATATCGATACAGCCCTCTCGGACTACCACTTTCATGGTTTCCTTGTATGAGCGGAACTTCCTCAGTCTTCCTTTGACAGAAGACCGAAGCCGTTTACTCAGCTTGCCAGTCAAAATAGTTAGAAATTTTGATATTTATAAGGATTATCTCAGCCAGATGCTTCCGCAGCACCTTGACGGGTGGAGGGAACTTCCTCACTTCTCCTTTGACAGAGAAGCGAAGCTACCTGTTCAGCTCGCCTAAATATTTTGTGCAGTCCTGCTTTATAAACTTTATCTAAGTACTCTTATTTTCTTTTCTGACACTACCACAAGCCCATTTGGTTCTATTTTTGAATCGAAGAATCTCATCAATAGTTTAATTATATTTTCTGGAGTGGCAGGTTTCACTCTAGTAATCACAATATTCATCAGGCCCCTCTTTTCGAAATAGTAAATATATCCAAAATCTAAATCCAATGTTAAGAGTACACGGTTCTCCTTTTCTGCTAATTCAGCAATTTCTAGATCGTCTACTCTGGTTTTAACCAGCTCATCAATTGTTTTAACATCTGTTTCCAGATTTTTAAGAAACTCAACAACAGCAGAAGGAATATTTTCATCAATAAGCCATTTCATTTTATGCCCTTAATTTTACAGTTTCTTCCCTCTTCAAAATACCAGCAGCATATTCAGCCGCAGCTTTGATGTCCCTTTCGGTTAACTTCGGATACTCCTTGATAATCTGTTTAGGGGTATATCCAGCGCCGAATAATTCAAGTATTATGTACACCGGTATTCTAGTTCCTCTTATTACAGGTTTACCCACCATTACCTTAGGGTTGATTTCGATTCTTTCTTCCATGTTTTTCACTTTATAGAATATAATCATAGAGAAATATAAAGACCGAAGCTGCCTGATACAGCTCGCCTAATAACAAAATGCTAGTATATATTTATATACTTTACCAATATACATTAAGGTGCCCACGTGAGAAAGCTGGTTTTAATTTCCATATTACTGATCGTACCTCTGCTAGTTTTGTCAACTGTAACTCTTGGTGAAGGTAAGAAAAGAATTATTGCCAAAGGTTCAGATGTAGAAGATCTGGTCTCAGAAGGATGCTCTCTTATCAAGAAAGGAAAAGTTGTTTCGGCCTTAAATTGTCCTGAAAATGTAGTTTCGGCTAGAGGGCTTGAGCTAGACTTGGAAGTTTTTGCTGTAGATGCCAGTTCTGTACAGCAGATAAATGCTAATGCCGTTTGGACTCTAGGTTACAATGGAACTGGAAGAGTAGTAGCTGTTTTGGATACAGGAATTGCTACAGGCCATCCTGAACTTGCTGATAGTGTGGCTGGTGGGGCTTGTTTTATTAGCGGATGTACAAGCTTTGAAGATGATAACGGGCACGGCACTCATGTTAGCGGGATTATAACTGCGAATGGTGTTAATGCAAATGCTATCGGTGCGGCACCAGGTGCAGGAGTTTGGTCTGGAAAAGTTTTGAATGCTCAAGGTAGCGGATATTTCTCCGATGTTATAGAGGCGATTTATTATGTCGCTGATAATGTTGCTGCTGATGCGATAAGCATGAGCCTAGGCACTAGTCCGCCTTACACCTATAAAGGAACCAATTGTGATGGTGTTTTGCCTTCATTAAAAACAGCTATTTATTATGCGATAAGCAAAGGAAAATCTGTTGTTGCTGCAGCTGGAAATTCTGGTGGATCTGGTATTTCAATTCCAGGGTGTGTAAGTAAAGTTATAACAGTTGGAGCTGTTGATGATAATAGTGTTGTTACAAGTTGGTCTGGAAAGGGAAAATCGTTAGAATTAGTAGCTCCCGGTGTTACTATTTTATCTTCTGTTATCGGAGGTGGATATGATAGCTGGAGCGGGACTTCTATGGCTACCCCACATGTGAGTGCGGTTGTAGCTTTGATGATGCAGAAGAATTCAACTTTAGCTCCAGATCAAGTTACTAGTAAATTAACATCTACTGCAACAGATTTAGGCAAGGCAGGCTACGATACTTCTTATGGCTACGGTATTGTCAATGCTCTGGCTGCTGTAGGCGCGTCTTAATTCTAAATAAATTCAAGAAAAGCCAATTACAATTATGGGAATTGTCAGTGCCGTCCTTGCAAGTTTAAACAAAAATAAAAAGGCTATAATAGCAGGCGCTGTGCTTTACCTCGCTCCGGTTGTGTACAGGTTTGCGACAAAAAGTTCAATAGTCCCCCTGCTGAATAGCACGATTTTCCTTTATCATAGGGATTCGCAGATAACCCCAGTTAATTTGGAAACATTAGGACTGACATTCCTCATACCAACTGCAGTAGGCGCTGTTCTCGGCCAGAGTTTTCTTGAAAACACTTTCAACCGAAGATTCACAGGAGTGGAGAAGTATCTTGCAAGAGTTTTCGGCTCGGTTTCATTTGCCTTTCTCTGGATTGCATTTCACTTTATAGGGTCGAGCTTCTTTAACATCACAGCTCCGTGGGGGGTTAGCTTGTTTGCTGGAACAACATTTTACGCGAGAAATCTTTTGATCGCACTTGTTGCAGGTCCTTTAGTGCCTTATGCAATTGAATTTATTTACAAGCTAGTTAGAAAAAAGAATGGGGTGCACTAAATTGAACTATAGTTAGATTTTTCTCAGATTTTCAAGAACTCTTCTATCTCTCTTCATTAGGTGCTTTATTTCTTTTCTCACAAAACTTTTTGGTATAGTCATTTTATCGCCCTTTTTAATATCCTTTCAACTTCCTTTAAAGTAATATTGTTATTTACACTATAAATAATTATTTCTTCGATTCGTCTTTTGCTTAATTTCAATTTCTTCTTATTGTACTTTAGAAAAATCATAGTACTAGCAAATGCTGTACGTTTGTTCCCTTCATTAAAAGGTTGTAAATTAGGTATGTCATGCAGTAAAATCGCAGCTTTTTCGCATATAGTCTTGGCTTTCTTGTGTTTAGCAGCTATTAAATCTAGACTGTGTTCAGAAAGGATATCAGTTTCCTCATTGCTACTTTCAACTATATTGTCATGAATCTCTATTATTTCGTCTTTGCTTAGATCGGCAACCATAATATAAATTGTCTAGATGCAATAAAGTGGGTTCGAGGAGAATCGAACTCCTGTTAGGTCCACGTCAAAGACCAGTCCTTTGGTGAAATTTACCACTAGACTACGAACCCGTATGATAAATAATGCCGTTACTATTTAAAAACTTCTCAAATCCAACAAAAGATTTCTGAAGAACCCTTCCAATTAATAAAATTATATCGTAGACAGGTATCCACGATATGAAACCCTAAAATAACAAATTTCCATGCGAAATAATATGTAATTTATTTTGTTCCAGTGCATGTAATACGTATTACATATCAAGAGATAGTGTTGCACGTGCAACAAATACAGTACGCGCAACAACCCAGATGTCTGACGTCAGACAAACAACCTGGAATTGTAGTTTCTGATAACCTCGCTTATCGCAATCGCACTTAATGCCGTTATTCGCTTTTTTACTGCTATATTCTGGAAAGCAACCAGGGTGCATGATAAAGTAAAGAGAGACGTACCCAAATTTCATATCTTTTTATCTTTAGCCACATTTAAGGAAATTGGTGCATGATTATTTCAATATCCTGAAATGCACAAGCAGGTTCATTAACAGCCACATTGGAATAAACACATCTATAGGCACAAACTGTTGGATTATGGATA
>CAYXOT010000039.1:0-5906 GCA_964466985.1 uncultured archaeon | reverse complement strand
AGCGGCCGCCGCTCCCCGAACTTTATCAATATCGGCGCGCTTACGGATGGCGAGGCGCTCGCTGCGCTGAAGCGTGCTTATGCAACGCTGATCTATAATCTGCTGAAGGACGGTAAGATAGAGAATTTTGATTTCATCTTCGGGCCGGCGTACAAGGGCATTAATATCGCATGCCTTGCGTGCGAAGGCCTTCATGAATTATACGGCATCAACAAGCGTTACATCTACGACAGAAAAGAAGAGAAGGCTTACGCCGACAAGCAGATGGATCAGGTAATTGTCGGCGCGGGATACTTCAAACCAGGGCAGAAAATACTTCTTATCGACGACGTCATCACAACCGGTGGAACAAAGCTTGATGCACTGGAAAAACTTAATGTTCTAGGACAGCACAAAATAGTGGGCATGGTTCTTGCAATAGACCGTCAGGAAAAGACGGGCGATGCGACTGTGGTCGAGGAGAAGAGCGCCGTACAAAACATAGAGGTTATGGGCATACCTTGCTTCTCTATTGTAAGCATGGAAGATATATTCTCCTTTGTTAATGGCTCCCTAAATGAGGGGATAAAGAATTTGTGGATAGATTACTACGAAAAATACGGCGTCGTGAAGTTGATCGGATGACGGATATAACCACGGAAATATGCGGCGTGCGGCTTTCCAATCCTGCTATTCTTGCCTCAGGCATAATGGGCGTTTCCGGCTCGGCGCTTGTGTTCGTGGCGAAGAACGGCGCCGGCGCGGTCATTTCCAAATCCATCAGCCCGCGCGAGCGCGAGGGCCATAACAATCCGGTGCTAACAGAATTTGAAGGCGGTTTCCTTAACGCCGTCGGTCTGCCGAACAGCGGCGTCGAGAATAGCCTGGACGAAATGGAATTCGCTATTAAAAACGCTTCTTCGCCTGTTATACCAAGCATATTCGGCAGGACAGCAGAGGAATTCGCCATCGTTGCTGAACGCATGTCTTCCATAAAGCCCCAGATAATGGAAGTGAATCTATCATCGCCCACATTCTCAATTCCAGGATTTGTGCAAAGACCGTTTGCACTTCATACCGAAGAGGCAGCCAAGGTTGTAAGTTGCGTCAAAGACGCCACAAAAGTACCCATCATGGTGAAGCTTGCGCCCAATGTACCCGACATAAAAGAAATAGCCCGCGCCGTTGAGGAAGCAGGCGCGGACGCTATATCTGCGATCAATACAATGCCGGGCATGGCTATTGACATTGAAGCCGGCAGACCAGTCCTGCACAATAAATCCGGAGGCGTGAGCGGGCCGGCGCTAAAACCCATTGCAGTGAAATGTGTTTATGATATTTACGAGGCGGTCGATGTACCGGTAGTCGGAATTGGCGGCGTCACGTACGGCGCCGACGCAGTGGAGATGATGATGGCCGGCGCATGCGCAGTGGAGATAGGAACCGGCATCTATTACCGTGGAATAGAAATTTTCAATCTAGTGTCAAAGGAGATTGAAGAGTTTATGAGCGCTCACGGTTACGGCAAATTAAAAGATATTACAGGTGTGGCGCATGACTGAGCGTCCCGAACTTGTAAAGATAACGCGGATTACTGAGGAAGCCGAAGACATCAGGAGCATTTTCCTTGGAAAGAAAATCGCGGCGAAGCCGGGGCAGTTTGTCATGCTCTGGATACCGCGCATGGACGAGAAGCCGTTTGCTATCGCGTACATGGACGATAATGAATTCGGGCTGACTGTTGCGGCTGTTGGGCCGTTCTCCGATAAATTGTGCAATATGAAGCCTGGAGAAACGGCTGGCATTCGCGGGCCTTACGGCACTGGTTACGATCTTGGCGATGCAAAAAAAGTGGTTATGGTAGGTGGTGGCTACGGTTCGGCATCGCTGGCGCTGCTGAGCGAGTACGCGCTGAAGCAAGGTATAGACGTTACATTCATTGCAGGATCACGATCAAAGAACAGAGTAATCTACGAAAATAGAATTAAGGAAATGGGCATCAAAAACCTGATTATTACAACCGATGATGGAACCTACGGGATAAAGGGGCGCGTTACTGATGCGCTCCTTGATATCCTAAAAAAGGAACGTATTGACAAGGTGTTTGCATGCGGGCCTGACAAGATGGTCGCTGCTGTGCGTGATTTGTGCATCGAGCGCGGCGTGGAATGCGAGCTTAGCATCGAGCGCTACATGAAATGCGGTTTCGGATTGTGCGGGCACTGCTGCATCGACCCGCTGGGCATACGCGTCTGCGTGGAAGGCCCTGTTATTTCTGCAGAAATTGCAAAACAACTGACAGAACTCGGCAATTATCATCGTGTCAAGTCCAGCAGGAAGGAAAAGTTGCAATAAAAAATGCTTAAGAAGATTACGGGCGTATACACAAAATAGTTTGGAGACATGCACAATGATACCCCGAAACTATAAGGAAATGTTCGACAAGCTTAATAGTCAAAACGAGGATTTCGAAAAGATACTGGCAAAAATGAAAGGTCCAGACGAATTGAGTACAAAAAATATATTAAGCATGGACGACCTAACGGAAAATGATATCGAGCTTATTTTCAGGATGACCATGCCTTTCAAGGAGCATTTCCTGAAGAGGCCTGAGAAAAAAATACCTTTGTTGAAAGGAAAATCAACCATAAACTTCTTTTTTGAAACAAGCACGCGAACCAGGGTGAGCTTTGAGCTTGCAGGCAAGCATCTTGGTGCAGACACTATAAACATAGGGAAGTCTGACAGCACAATGGGGGAGAAAGGCGAAACGCTCAGCGACGTGGCAAGAACACTAAATAGGATGTACTCAGATTGCGTAATCCTGCGGCACAGCAAGTCAGGAACGCCACAAATGATAGCAAAGGAGGTAAGGGCGCCTGTAATAAACGCTGGAGACGGATGGCACGAGCACCCGACACAGGCACTGGGCGATCTCTATACCATTTATGAAAAGAAAGGCACCGTCAAAGGAATAAATTTTCTTCTTGTTGGGGACATAATACACAGTAGGGTAGCAGGCTCTTTGCTAAGAGGGCTGAAAAAAATGGGCGCAAACGTAAAGATCGCCGCCCCAGCAACGCTTGTACCATATGGAATAGAAGAGAAATTCGGCGTTAAGGTGTATCACAACATAGAAGAGGCACTGCCCGATACGGATGTCATATACGCCCTGAGAATACAGCTTGAGCGAGCAGCAGCTGCGTTTATCCCAACGCTGCGGGAATATTCAAAGATGTACATTATCAACCCAAAGAGGCTTGCCATGGCAAAGCCTGACGCTATTGTCATGCACTGCCAGCCCTTCAACAGGGACCTTGACATACGCACAGAGGTAATAGAAGGGCCGCAGTCGGTGATAGAGGAACAGGTTACAAACTGTTTTGCAGTACGATTTGCACTTCTGGTCCTGCTCATGCTAGGGAAACCAGGTTCTTCGCAAAAGCAGCAGAGGCTATTGTAGATGAAGATGCTTATCAAAAATGGAAGGATCGTAGATCCAGCAAACAGATTAGATCAGATTGCAGACTTGCTGATAGACAACGGGAAGATAGCAAAATTAGGCACAAAATTATCCAATAACGAGGACGCTGAAACTATAGATGCAACAGGGCTGATTGTTGCTCCAGGCCTGATAGACATGCACGTACATTTAAGAGAGCCTGGAAGGGAGGATAAGGAAACAATAGCCACAGCTACTCGAGCAGCCGCACGCGGCGGTTTCACTACTGTTCTTGGAATGCCAAATACAGATCCTGTAATGGATGATCAGACAGCCGTTGAGTTTGTTGCTGCACGTTCGAAAAGAGACGGTATTGTAAACGTTTATACCACCGGTTCGGCAACAAAGGGGCAGAAGGGAAAGGAGCTGGCCGATATGTGGGAGTTGCGCAATAGCGGTGCGATAGCAGTGACAGACGACGGCAGAACAATTCCTTCTGCTGATGTAACTCTTAAGGTCCTCAAATACGCCAAAATGCTTGGGCTTCCTTATCTTTCGCATGCCGAAGAGCCCAGCATGAGAGGGGTCATGCATGAGGGGCTTATATCAACGGAAATGGGGCTTGAAGGCAAGCCGTCTGTAGCAGAAGATATTGTTGTGGCAAGGGAAATAATCCTGGCAGAATATGAAGATGCCCAGGTACACTTCTGCCACGGCTCTACAAAAGGCACAGTGGAGCTCGTAGCATTAGCAAAAAAAAGAGGGATTAAGGTAACCGTTGAAACATGTCCACAGTACTTCAGCCTTACTGACAAGGCGGTCTTGGGCTATAATCTGAACGCAAAGATGAATCCGCCTCTGCGGTCAGAAGATCATGTCAATGCTGTAAAAAGGGCGCTGCATGACGATGTAATTGATGTCATAGCAACCGACCATGCGCCGCATCTGCTGAGCGAAAAATTCCTGGAATACGACGATGCAGCTTCAGGAATAGTTGGCCTTGAAACCGCAGTGCCTCTTGTCATGAATAATCTGGTACATGCAAATATACTTACTCTTTCACAGGCGATATCAAAGATGACAACAAATCCCGCAAAGATTTTGAAGATACCAAAAGGCACGCTAAGTGTTGGCGTGGATGCCGATGTAACTATAATAGATATGAATAAAGAAGAGATCATTAATGCAGCCGAGTTTGAAAGCAAAGGAAGGAACACGCCGTTTAATGGAATGAAGCTAAAGGGCGTACCTGTAATGACGATCGTAGGTGGCAGGATCGTGATGAAGGACAGAAAAGTGATAGTCTGAGGAACGGTTTCCGAGGGCTGACGTGCATGATAGATTTATTGACAATGATTCTGAGCGTTTTAGTCGGTCTATTCGCAGGTGCTATCAGCGTTACTACAGGCGGAGCTGCTCTGATAAATATCCCGTTTCTTTTGATAATCGGTTTAAACCCGGCATCTGCGATAGCCACAAGTAAACTTTCTATACTGAGTTCCCTAATAACAGGCAGTGTAAATTATCACAGGAAAAATATGGTGAAGGAAAAACGGTTGATAATATTCCTGTCCGTAGCAACAATAATCGGATCAGTAATAGGGGCGAATCTTGTTTTGTCGGTTAATCCAGGCATTCTCAGGCCCATTATAATTCCGCTATTGGTATTTGTACTGCTGGTTTCTGTATTCAAAAAAGAAGCAGTGGAAAAAGTAAAGAAAACAACGACAACAGGAACGCATATCGCCTCCTTTATAATAATCTTAATCTTAAGCATATACGGCGGGTTTTTCGGAGCCGGGTTCGGGACATTTGTAATGTTTTCGCTGATTTATTTGATGGGATTCACGTTTTTGGAGAGTTCAGTTATAATGACCTTGATTAATGTAATTTCTTCTTTGGCAGCCGTTGGTATTTTCGTGTATAGCGGAGTTATCGATTATTCCTTTGGAATTCCACTCTTGATAGGGACGTCTCTCGGCGGATATGTGGGCTCGCATTTTGCGATTATCAAAGGGAGCAAACTGATAAAGAAATTCTTTGTTGTCGTTACATCAATCTTGATAATAAAGTTAATCGCGGATATGATTTGATTACTTCCAGTAAATTTTCGTCTTTGGACACAAGTATATAAATCTATTTTAGCACTGAAAATAATTATTTCCAATGAAACTTAGTTTTCAAATTTCTTTATGGCAACTTGATGGCTTGGTTTATCTTGATAATAAATTCAATAGTATTTATCAACGCCGGATAAAAGATTTTGGCATTACAAAGTTCTCAAAAATTTTGGATTTAGATTACGGAACCATTGCCGATGTGTATAGAAGAGGTAAGCCAATAAGAATAAATCAACTTCAAAAGAGCTGCAAAATGCTCCATATTGATGAAAATTTTGCTGAAAGATCAATCGTCTCTTTTACTCAAAATCTCAAGACAAAATATTCAGTGAAATTTCCCATCGAGATTACACCATTATCTTTAC
>CAYXOT010000038.1:0-5909 GCA_964466985.1 uncultured archaeon | reverse complement strand
GTAGATGCAAATGTATTCCTTGATGTTCTATGGAAGAACAAGGGTTGGGAATCCACATCTTTGACCTGCATGCTGACTACGTTGCTTTCCTTGGAGTATATGAAAAAATTATAACTTGTTCGACTGAACGTACCATAATGTTATTCTATACAGCACTTTTGATCAACATTTTTGTGTCATAGATATTTTGTTCATAAATTTTATATAGTTATTTGCCATGCCATACTGTAATTCGGTGTATGCAGATGGGTATGGAAAACTTTAGTGTGCTAGCCAGTGGAGTTATACTATCGGTAATGTCAATTTCTTTCATTAATTCTAGTCTGCTGCAAGAATTGCTATGCAGAATGATTATCAGAATTACACATTTAAATGAGAAATTACATAAGTTTTCTATGGAATATCTGGCGTGTGCTAACTCCAGACACGCCACAAGATTTACTGTAGGAGGAGACGGTGTAATTTATGGGAACTGGTAGTTATAATGATTCGGTGGAGAGACTAAGGTCTTATATTTTCCTAAACGGAGGCGTCCGTGATCCTAATAACATCGTTGAATTGGCCAAGAAGCGTCTACCTTTAACTTATGCGGCAGAACTGGAAGGAGAATACAGCCTATTTCTTGAAACAGAAAGAGTGCCCAAACAACAGGTCGAAAGATTTGCAGGAGAATTGCAACTTGATTATGCATTATACAATGTTGAGCAAATCCACCCAAGAGGAGTGATGCTTTATCCCCGAAGTGTGGCAGTAGGTAGGTGCAACGAACCAGTAAGGTCAATAGATATGTATTTTCAAAAAGGAGTTAGGAGGATAGACATAGTTGAAAGAGTAAATGTTGACAAAGCCGTCCGTAAGGAAAATGTGTTGTTCCATATTGAAGGAGATTTAGAAAAAGCCGACAAAGTACTCAATAACATATTACGGAAAGAGGCTGGGGAACATGCTCATGCTAACTACATAGTCGCTGTTTTGTATCCAGACAATAAAGATGTCCCCTTAAGTGGGTTATTAAAAGGAAGGTATACTATTACTGATAGTGTTGAAGCGATCCGAGCTGGCCGTGAGAGTTAGAGTTGGCCGATTCCTCCATCGGGCCATCAGCTTTGATAGATGCCAATCTGTTTATAGCGCATCTTCTTGACGAACAAAAGCACAAAGATGCAGTAAGCAAATTCAGAGACGATGTTAAGGCGAAGCGCTACGAAGTTGTAATTTCTTTTCCATTACTGGTGGAAATAGTGGGAGCCTTAGCTAGAGATCGTTTCAATAGCACAAAGGAAGTATTAATATCGAATCTAATAGGAACAAACCCGCAGCAACGGGAAAATTATATCAACGATTTTCTAGACGAGATACGAAAGTATGTGAATAAAGATGCCGAAGAACTAGCAACTGCTTTGAAATCAACAGCTGGTTTTAGGATAGGAAAGCCCTTTTCTGTTGAGATAAATGAAGAGGTTTTAGAATTTATGAAGAAATATATCGGAAAAATACGTCATAATGATGACATTAACATTAATACACTCAGTTTTACTGACATCTTTCATATTTTAACTGCCCAAAAATTAAATTGTGACGCACTGATCACACTCGACAAAGCTTTTGAAAGCATAAAAGAAGACGACCTCTTTCTAAAGAAACCAAATGGGGATTTGTTAAAGATACGTGTATACAAATAGTGATAAAACAGCAAGTTAGAATACAAGTTGTGTAAAAAACATAGTTTCTTTATGATTAACCAGCAGTACAATTTGCACATTAGCAGTCAAAAATTAAGGTAGGGGCTGTGCAACCACTTCCGATGGCTTGCTGCGATACTTTCTTATTCACACTTCTTGTTAAACTGCCCGTGCAGGGGTAGCAAAGCCTAAGTTTGCCGTGGAAGTGTAGATGTCTTTGCCAACAGGCTCTGGTGAATCTTCAGGGGTATCTAGCAGTTGACTGCGGGATGTTGACTGAGGGGGATAACGTTTGAACGGGACAAAAATGTTGTTAGAGTGCTTGTTCTCCTCTTTTCTTGCTGCCTATGTCGACGGCGTCATGGACACTTGTAACAAACACCTTTCCCTCACCAGCCAACCCAGTGCTTGCACCTTGCACAATTGCATTAACCACTTTATCAACATCGCTATCTTTCACAACAACCATAATTGAACAGTTAGTATTGAACTCCGGAGTAAAGACCCCACCACGCCCAGCAGATCTCTGCTGTATTGGCACTTGACCACGACCCTTTGAGTCGAAGACTGTCATACCTCCCACGCCAGCCTTTTTTAATGCATCATTCACATTGCTCAATCTTTCTGCGGGAACTATAGCATCAATTCTCTTCATTTTACCTTCTGCCTTCACGGGCTCTATCAAGTGATTGTTGAGTGGTGGCCATTCTTTCGATTTGTCATTATCAGACTCTTTTGTTGTATCTTCGGCAGTTGATTTTGAATCATCTTCACCCGCACTCATGCTGGTTGCACCTGAACTCCAGAGGTCACTACTATTATCACAAAGATAAACACCAGTATCAAACCTGCAATAAGTAAATACCATCCAACATCTATAAAGTTCGCTTTACTGTCGAGTTTACCTTTCATTTGTTTAACTGCTTCAGCCATTGCTAGAGTAATTGCCCTTACAATTGTAAGATGTGGCTCACCTTTGTATTTGTCGATAAAATGCTGCACATCGGGTACCTCAGGTAATTTACGTATCTTGTATGCAAGCAAACCAAGGATTATAGAACCAATGAGTAGTCCAGTACCTACAAAGAAAAAACTTGCTTTGTACGGATCTAATATACCAATGTTGATGAAACTTATGGTTCCAGTTCCAAGAAGAAGACTCACAGCCACTGATATGAAGCCTATCATATTGTTTGCCTTGGTATCTAAATCTCTATGTCTTTGCCATTCACCATCCAGCCTTCTTTGAATCAAAGTTAATATTAGGACGTCTCCGCTTTCATCGACCTTTTCTGTCATCACGGGGTTTTACCACAAACAAATAATTTAACTTTTAGTCGTTACTTGCTTTATCAGAAATCGAATATCTGTTTATTCAGTTTTTCAAAGGTTATTCGCCTTCGCTCATTCTCCTTTTCGGTCTGCTTCGCGACCCGCTCCTCACACTGGTAGAACGTCGCTGAAAAGGAGATGGCTCGGCTCCTGAATTATCCTGTGGAGGTGTTTGCTAATGGCTAATGGAAATGGAAATCAAACTAACGGAAAAATTCTGGAAGTCGGTTGGGACAGAATCTATTCCATAGTGGAGAATATGTCCCGCTTCAAGATTAAACGCTTGAAGTTCGGCAACTTCGAAATCGAGAGGAACGGGTGGTAAGCATGTTCGTGCTTAACGGACAGGCGAGCAAGGGAGTAGAGATACTCCAGAAATACGGACTCACGCAATACGAGTCAAAGGCATACTTCAGCCTGCTCGTGCTCGGCGAAACCAACGTGTGCAATCTTGTAAGAAAAAGCGGAGTGCCACAATCGAAAATGTATTGGACTCTGGAAAGATTGCTGAACAGAGGTCTTGTAGCGACAACGCAAGCATTCCCAAGAAAATTTGTCGCACTTCCTTTCGAGACCTATCTTACAGAATGCATAAAGGAGAAGCGGGAGGAGATAGGTAGGCTTCTTGAAGGAAAGAAACAGTTTCGGGAACTCGTTTGCAAACTTCAGCCGATTGGTTTGAAGTATGCAGATAAATTGAAGGTGTTCGAGCCCTCTTACAAAAGGGGCTCAATTCCTCCCCTCGATAGTCATGCCTGTAGCATGTTAAACGAGACAAAATTGTTTGACCTAATAAGAGAATATGTCACTACCGATCCTAGGTATCAAAGTAAATTGGATCTATATGGTGTTAAACAGTGAGTGCAGAATATCTCCTTAATGTCATCGCCTATCTTGATATCTCTGCTAGGCTGCTCCACTGTATAGTACGTCGGATACAACCCGCTCATTCTTAATCTCTCCGCTTTGAACATCTCTAAATTCAATAATCACGATAAACTCCCCCAAGAGTGTTGGTGCAATATGACGTTCAATCGCCCAACCATGCATGGCACTTGCCACTGGTATTCTTGCTCTTATTGGCACCTCGATTTTCACCTCATCGCCGCCTTCTTTTACTAGAACTGGTGAAGTTCGATATATATCAAGGTCAACCTTGACATATTGCTGTAAATCTTCTGGAGTTACAGCCGAAAAAAGATTTTGCACAAATTCGGATTCTCTAATTGTAACTATCATATTATGAGAGGAGACAATTACGAACGAATGGACGGCTTCAGTACTATATAACTCCTCTTGAAATATCAACAGAGTGCCATTTTGGAGTCTGTAGCCAACGTGACTCTCTGTCGAATTAGATGCTTGCAGTTTTATATCAGCTTTCTCCTTGATTTGAATTTCAGGCTCATATTGCTCCTCCAAGTAAGTTATCATGTTCCATCCCAATCCTCCGATTGCACCTACTGAGCCCACTGCGACAGCTATAAGACTCAGAATTTCTATGGTTCTTTGTTGCACAATCTTTGAGGGTGTTACGTGTCTAAATATTTAACGATACTTTTCGCGGCCTAAGCTATGGTCAAATATCGATTTCTCAAGGATGCAGTAAGATTTGATAAGCCAGTTTACATGACTGGAAGATTGAATTTCTTTAACGTTGAAATTCCCGCATAGCAATTTTATACCAATTCATCATATTTCTTCGGCGTGTATGAAATAGACCTCAGTGGCGTAATTGAGACCAAACGAGAAGTTGCTCGTAAGGAATTCGATGAGTATTTATCAAGTTGGATGCAGAAGATAGGAGATGCTAACGTACGCGTTGTGGTAGCTATCGATTTTACAGAAACAGTAGAATCCTATAGAAATGAAATCTTCAAGAAATTAAGAAAATATAATCCACAGCATCTTGAAACAATTGCGCAAGCAAAGACTGTGCCCTTTGTGGTAGATGATAAATTATGGTTTGCAATAATTCTTGATGGAAAGACCTTTGGAAGCTGGGATGATCAATTATCAATATATAGGATGGTGGTACTACTCCATGAACTAGCTCACGTAGTAGATTTCAATACTGAAGCGAAAATATTTGGTAGGGACTTTCTTTTTGAAGGTACTAGAACGGCTGAACAATTGTTTTTTAAAATTGCATGTGATATATGGACAGAATATCATGCAGAGCGAAGAGCCTTGGGTCTAATTAATGACGCTGCCAAGTCCATAGATCCAAGTGGGTACGTAACGTACAATGTAGTGGAAGATTTTGCTGATCGTCTTGTTAAAATGTTAAAAGAGATCGAACCCTTTGTACGGGATCTTATTAACAAGGGAACCACAGGAGAAATCGACATAAATTATTTCTTTTTACAAGTATCTGAAAGAATGAAGGAAATGCTTAACATAGCATCTTTCCTGTATGCGCAGGCTCATGCACTTGAAAAACATAGAAATTTGATTAACAAAATCGAAAGTCTGCCAGAGTTCCAGAGATTTCTAGGTGATACTTGGAAGAAGGTTGTTGGCATTGTAATGGAAATGTTTGATAGCGAAATCGGATATAATGTAGATAAACTCAGAATTATTGCTTCTGAGGTTCGAAACATATTCGCCCAATGTGGTGTGGAGGTAAAAGATACGGAACAAGGTGTTCATGTGCGAGCATTATGGGCGTAGATAATTATTTCTTAATTTGTAACAAAACATCATATAACTCTGCTTCTGCTAGGATTCCTATTTCAAACGCCCTCTCAATAGGCAACTTCTCAGCCTCTCCCCAAGCATCCATTACTGCGTTGAAGAAATCTTTCCTGCGCAATTTCCGCGCATCAAGTTTGAACAGCTCTGCTTCAGGCTTGCCAGCATTTGCAACAGAAATCAAATACGCTTCAGATTCGT
>CAYXOT010000037.1:0-6029 GCA_964466985.1 uncultured archaeon | reverse complement strand
GGAATATTTATTTAACACCTCTAAAATTTTTCTTTCATTGACAGGGTAATAACCATCTTTCAATATCCAATGATGAAACATTATTGAGTTTTTTGTCGGTCTTATATTTTCGGTTACATAACTACATCCTTCAAAGTACCCTACACCATCTTTACCTTCAAGGTCTCCCCACCAGTTTCTTGCTGTTTGAATATCTGGGGCACAATTCGGTTCTACTGGACGTTTTGGTTTCCCTTCTTCACTATATTCATCTGCTAAATGTGCGAATCCGTGTCCAAATTCATGTAATATTAATCTTCCAGCATTTTTATCCATGGGATCTCCTATCGAATTGAAGCACGGTGTCCCGAAATAGCAATATGACCTATAGTTTTTTTTTGAAATCACTAAGGTATAGTCTGCAGTAGTACATTGGGCAGCTATAGATACTGCATCTTCATAACTTGGCCTCTGATCCTCGTATTTTATTCTATTATCTGCTTTTAGCATCCATATATTAAATTTATTTTTATTTGACTTAAATGGTTCTACAGACATTAAACCATTATAGCCACTATTTCCACCATAATCTACTATTTTTAATACATCATCCTTTAACCTGATGTAATCGGAATAACCATCACCAACAAACACGATATCTGCTTTGGTTGAGGAATAACCGTTGTTAATAACATTTATGCATTCACTTTTCTGCACGCACTTATGTATGTTTTGATTGCAAGTAGAAAATTCTTCACATTGTAAATCGTTACAGCACTCATATTTTATACATTGCTTGTCCTTGATAAATCCGCACTCACACGAAACGGCTTCGCATTTGCCATTACCACAAACCTCATTTTCCCCGCAATCTGTATCTTTGCTACAAGTATCGCTTCCTGCTGAAGTAGATAAGGGCACATCCAACGAAATAGTCCGTTTTTCTGAATCTTCGTAATCTACATCTAAAGTCAATTTATATTGTCCAGCCTGAACATCTTTAGTTTTTACGACAAATGGTTTTGAAGGAGCAGAAGACTGTCCATTTTGGATTAGATCATAATTTGAACTAGATTCAGAAATCTCAATATTTCCATTTGGAGATTTCAGCAATCCGGAAGCAGAAGTTGCCGGATAATTTCCAGTATTTTTTAAAAATATCTTCAATTTAACTTCATCATTTTGATTTATTTGGTTATCGGCTTCTTTTACAAGTTCAATTTTATCGAATGATAATTTTGCAACTCTTTCAGGCTCCAAATAAGCTTTCTTTCCAGAATAAACTAACAAATATCTGACTCCATTTATCAGAGCATATACTCTAGCTTCAATCAAAGTGACCTCGGTATTCTTAAAATTGACTTTAAGATTAATGGTCTTTGATTCTCCGGGCCCTAAAAATGCCTCTTCATCCACAAATTCTTCTAGAGATGCTACTTCAATAATCATATTGCCGCCAACTGTGCCTTCATTCTTAACAACAACGCTAACGTCATAAGTTTTGCCAGCAATCATCTTGTCAGGGAGATTAAATCCTATGACATTCACATTTCTTGGGTATCTTTCTATCTCAGGAAATCTTACTTCAAAAGAATTATAGGTTTCTATGGTGAATGTTTCATCAAAAATGCCAGTATAATTCAAAACACCTTTGATTGTATGAGTTCCAGGCGGAAATTCAGGCAATGTTATTTCTTTTGAAAAGGTTTGACCAGCACTTACGTCACCGAGTTTGAAACTGTATTCTCTATCGGCAATTGTCAAAGTCAATATGGCATTTTTTGCTGCAAAGCTCACATCTCTATTAATAACACTTACATCAACCTTTACTTTCTCATTTGGAAAGTATATTTTATCTTCTATGTTTATGGTGAAATCTAAGTTAACTTGCGCCGATGCTGTTAACGCAAGCGATACAAAAATGAGCAGCAAAATTACTTTTTTCATATTATCTCCTTATGCTCAAGTTTAATTTATCAAGCAGCTGCGCAAAATCTCTTGGAATTTCGCTTCCCGAAGTTTTGTTTTGCATTTCATACTGCGAATATAATTCAGCATACCTGCTGTTAGCATCACCGAGAGCATTAAAAGATGTTTCCAAATCATTGTAAAGCAGATAGTTCAAATAAATAAAAAATAGGATGGACAAAACCAATCCGATATAGACTAATTTGAAAACTATACTCTCTTTTACAGTTGCTTTGTAAAAAAC
Source organism: uncultured archaeon (assembly GCA_964466985.1). GTDB lineage: Archaea > Aenigmatarchaeota > Aenigmatarchaeia > CG10238-14 > SCSR01 > JACOWB01. The sequence continues at coordinate 3,838 of CAYXOT010000037.1, read as the reverse complement.
ATGCGCATTGTTAGCAACCAGTAAACTGTAGAATAGAATGAACACAAGCAAAATGTAAAAAGGTGTCTTTCCTTCAAAAGTCGATAAATACCAAATCAAATACAAAAAAGCCCCTAATTCTATGGTCTTGAATAAATAAATAAATTTTCCTCTGGTTCTCAATAAAAGCCTGATGATTGGATTGATTTCCACTTCGTGGCCGAGATGCTTCGCTACTTTTACCGTTAATACTAAATCACCTAACCAAAATATCACAAAGACGAAAAATGTGAGCAGAATTAGATATAGCATAATCAAGCCACCTTATAGTAATATTTAGCTTGTCCGCTCCATCGCTGAAATAAGGTCGCATGCTTTGTAACAAATCTTTCTTTGTATTCGTCTTTATAATTCAATTTCTTTGATTGAGTAGTTTCACATTTTTCGATTTCATCTGATATGACAGAATAAGTATGACATTCTGTAGGAATCAACGAATTTTCCATGATTCGAACTGTCTGTTTCTGATAAGCAGTACCTTTACCTCTTCTCAAATCAACTACATTACCGAATCCGCGACAGTCAGTTACAGTAATTTCATAGTTGAAGTTTATGATTTGGTCTTCATAGTTAATGAGAGTAAATCCTAAATTTAACATACCATTCGGGGTTTGTCCTGTAATCTCAGATGTTTCGAACTTAGGGATTACTTTTTTGCAGTTTCTTATATCGTAAACTTCATCATAAGGCACCTTTTCGATATAACCTTCTTTTGCAGTATATGGAATTGGTACTGCAAAAACAAAAATAACCCCTAGTAACAAAACAATCACTCCGCTTATTATCCACCGCTTATGTTTTCCTATCGTACTTTCTGCTTTATGTTCGTGGTGTGAGGATTTAGATTCTTTTACTTTGGCTCCACATTCCTCGCAGAAATCTTCATCTGGTTTAAGGTGATGCCCGCATTTTTTGCACTTAAGTTCAACTTTTAATTTTGATCCGCATTCTTCACAGAATTCATGACCTTCTTCGTTATTATTTCCGCACTTGTGGCATTTTACCATAGTCATCACCTAGTCTTATGTCCACATTTTGGACAAAATTTCTTTTCTCCTTCTATTTTATGGCCACACTTTCCGCAGAACTTAGATTTCTTGTGTTCATGTTTTTCTTCTTTTTCTTCTCGTTTCTCTTCCTTTTTGTGCTCTTCTTTATCTTCATGCTCTTTCTTATGCTTTCTCTTGAACAATTTGCTCAAAATTTTGACTTTCTTTTCCTTTGGTTTTTCTTCTTTCTCTTCATGCTTCTTTTCTTTTTGATGTTTTTTCTTTTTTCTCCATCTGTAATACAAGAAACCTCCGCCTGCTGCTCCTGCTGCAGCAGCTCCTATGCCAGCAACTTTCTTATAAAGCCCTAATTTCGCAGATTTTGCATCATTTATTGCATTTGTCGCTTGCTTGTTAGTTTCATCTATGGCTTTGAATGCAGCATCGAGTTCCTTGACTTGGTCCGATAATCCAGACGCTGTTTTAACTTTATCGATATGCGTCTTAGCTTCTTCCAACGATTTCTTTGCTTGGCCTATGTAATTTTGCGCTGTTACAACTAGTTCTGTTGTAACTCCATACGTTGATGATGCAGATCCAACTTCGCTTTCTGCATCGGCAACTTTTTGTTTTGCGCTTTCAAAAGCCTTTTCCAGTGCATCCTGTGAACTCAAAGACATGGTATGGGCGATTGTGTCAAGCCTGTTTCTTGCAGATGCTGCTTTGTTTCTAGCTTGAATTGCCAAGTTCGCTGCTTCTGAGAATTTCCCAGATGCAATATTGTTTTTTGCTTGCGATAACAAGTCTTCTGACGAATCTACGCTGGATTTCGCCTCAGTTGAAACAGTCTTAGTTTCCGCCAAATTAACTCCATATTTTTCTGTGCTTATTAATACATAATCTAACTTGGTCAATATCTCATTCATTTGACTTACTTCTGTATCCGCATTTGTAATCGCTTTTCCTGCTTCGCCGGCAATAGTCACTTGCTTTGCCAGTTCGCCGTAAGCTTGCGTAGATAATGACTCTGCTTCTTTGGCCAAACTTATCGCTGACTCAGATTTGCTTTTTGCCCCCTCAAAACTTTCCTTGTTAGTCGCAGAATTAAACATTGAAGTTGCTTCTTGATAATACGACGTAGCAGAATCTACCTTTGTTCTTGCTATTGCAATTTGACTTTTAGCTGGGGCGGTGTCAAGACCGAGAACTGTAGCATTGTAAATGACGCCTTCACCAATTTGTATTCTTTGCTTTGCAGTATCTATTGCAGAATTAGCGTCTGATATTTTGTTTTGAGCAGCTGTTTTCAATCTAGACCATTCCTCAATGATTGAAGTTGCTGTGCTCTTTGCTAGGCCCGCATTGTTCTTTGCTGAGTTAGCTTTCTGTTGAGCTTGAGTTGCATAATTGCTTGCTGTTGAATAACTCCCAGCGCTGTTTGACGATTGGGCATTGCTTAATAAAGAATTAGCGCTTGATAAATCAGCATCGCCTAAATTTAGGTATTGTTGTGCACTCCCTATGTCTGCTCCTAATCTGCTCGCTTCTTGTATTTTGCTTTGAGCTGCATTATAATCGCTCTGCGCTGAACTTATCAAACTCTGAGCTGTAGATATGTCAGAGGATGCTGTGCTTTTGGCTGACTGTTGAGCTTGATAAGTATTCCATGTTGCCGCGGTTGGATAAGAAACTGTTATGTAACGAGTTAATGTATTGGTATCAGAGCTAGAGCATCCAAAACCAGAATCATAACAATAAACTTGTACTGTATATTGTTTTGAACTTTGTGTATTTGTTGAAGGAGCTTGTACCTGTACATTAAAAGAAGTATAACCTTCGTTGCTAATGGTTCCTAAAGAATTCCATGAAGATGAGTCAACCTTATATTGACATACACAATTACAGTAGGTGTTTAGACAATCGACTCGTAAGTGTTTAGACAATCGACTCGTAAGGATACTGATGTTGTGCTCCCCCAATCTAAATTAACTGGAGAGGGCGAAGATACATCCATGTATGTAGATGCAAAAGTGTTTATCGTCAATATAGTTAATATGAATATAGACAGAAACATCAATCTTTTATACGAACCCATTTTTAATTCACCCCCAATAGTTCTTTTTTGATAATTTCAGTAAAATCGTGCTTTATCAGTTCTTTCGACGGCAAAATCAAAGAATTAACATTTTTAATGTATTTGTCATATTTTTTTCTAAACTCCTTGAAATATTCATTGTATTGTTCCAAGCTTTTAAAGCCCATAAACATCACAGTGCTCTGCCCTGCAGAGCCTTGACCGTTGGCCAAAAATATAACGTGAGGATCCTTTTCAAATTCATGGAATGTTTTTTTTGTTAAATCCTCTTTGTCGAATGAATTCCATTTGAACATCAAAACTAAGAAAACTTCTATACCTATCTTATCCAACTCTATAATTGGTACATATTCGCTAATGAGCGTTTTCTCCATCTTTTTTCTTATTCTTGAGCAAGTCGATTTGCTCATCCCCGTTTTTTTAGCTATATCTGCGTCTGAAATATTCCCTTTTTCAAGTAGCAATTCCAGAAACTTTTTTTCATTTTCAGTGAGATTTTCTATACTTTGTTTCATAATTTTGATATAAAATGGAACTTATATTTAAATTTTATGTTTAAAATAGGATTAAGTTTAGAATCATGTTCAATAAATGAAACTAAGTTGCACTTTGTATCCAATCTATCCACCCCCTTTGCATCAAAAATGAAACTTTGTTGCAATATTACAAATCTGTCTCTTATACACATCTCCGAGCCCACGAGACTAGGCATGAT
>CAYXOT010000036.1:0-6104 GCA_964466985.1 uncultured archaeon | reverse complement strand
ATAATTGGAAATTTTGCTGATTGGACACCTGAAACAGCTTTAGTCAAATTAATGTTCGTACTTGGTCATACAAAAGACATGAACAAAGTTAGAGAAATGATGCTCACAAATTATGCGGGTGAAGTTAGCGAGAGAACGGTGTCATGATGGATAAAAAAATAAATTACAGCGCCTTGCGATTGAAAGCTGGGTTGGAATTGCACCAGCAATTGAATACAAAATCTAAACTTTTTTGTAATTGTTCTACAGAAATGAAAGATAAGCTACCGATAACAACTGTAATAAGAAAATTTCACCCAGTGGCATCGGAAATGGGCTTGGTAGATGTTGCTGCACAATTCGAATATCTGCGAGATAGAAATTTCCATTATCAGTTGTTTAACAATGAAACTTGTTTAGTTGAATTAGACGAAGAACCGCCGCATGAATTAAATAAAGAAGCGTTGGAAATAGCTTTACAGATATCTCTTCTACTGAGCTGTGAGCTTCCAAATGAACTTCATATTTGCCGAAAAACGGTAATTGACGGTAGTAACACAAGTGGATTCCAAAGGACAGTAATTGTTGGAATCAATGGTCACATCAGTTATAAGGGAAAGATGATTCTGATAACACAAGTAACTTTAGAAGAGGATGCTGCGGCAATTGTCAGTGAGGAGAATGGTAAAGTAGTATATCGATTAAACCGCTTAGGAGTTCCTTTAGTCGAGATTGATACAGGAATCTTGGAAGGATTTTCACCGCTGGAGCTGCAAGATATCGCATACCAAATTGGGATACTGGCCCGTTCGACAAACAAAACAAAGCATGGCATAGGTTCGATCAGGCAGGATGTTAATGTAAGCATAAGGAACGGGCCGAGAACAGAAGTGAAAGGAGTGCAGGAATTAGGCTTGTTATCAAAAGTTGTTGAATTCGAAGTTCAACGCCAACTAAAAGAGAAAGCGAAGGAAGAAACACGTGCAGCTAACCTTGATGGCACGACAAGATTCCTTAGACCATTACCGGGAGCAAATAGAATGTATCCAGAAACGGATATACCGCCTGTAATACTTACAAAGGAATATATCGACAATCTGAAGAAAAATCTACCAGAGCCATGGACAAACAAGTTGGACAGATTTAAAACTAAATTGAAATTACCTGACGGTTTGGCAAGAGAAATCCTAGGTTCTGAATATCTCGGTCTATTCGAAAAGATAGTGTCGTCCAAGAAAGTTGAGCCGACGATAGTCGCGAACACATTCACATCTGTGATAAAAGACTTGGAAAGAAGGGAGAAGGTTGAACTAAGCCGCATATCCGAGCACAGGCTAGTTGAAATTTTCGACTGTCTTCAAGACAAAAAAATTACAAAGGAGGCGATACCTGAAATCATAAAATATCTTGCCGCATATCCGCAGAACGGTGTTGCCGATGCCCTGAAAGAATTGGATTTAGCGCCGTTAACAGCTAATGATGTCAGGGAGGTGGCGAAAGAGATTGTATCGCAGCCCAACATTACATTCGATAAGGCTTATGGAATCGTGATGAGCAAAGTCAGGGGAAAGATAGACGCGCAGGAAGCAATGAAGATTGTCAAGAGCATGATGAAGTAGATTAAGTTGATACTGTGGAGTTTCCTTATTATAAGCAACAAACACCCTTCACTTGTGCTTTGGCTTGCTTGAGAATGGCTTTAGAATATAAAGGCATACAAATAACCGAATACCAGCTTGCAGAAATAATCAACTTTAAACCTAAAAAAGGCGTGTCGCCAAAGATGATGGAAACTATTTGCGAATACCTAAATGTTAAACACATCCTCCAGTTCGGCTCAACGGTAGAAAAACTAATTGATTATGTTCATAAGGAATTTTATCCTATAGTCTTGGTTAAACCAAGCACTTTGTATGACTTGCAAGAATCTGAACACGGGCACTATATCATAGTAAAGAATATAACAGATAAAAGTGTAATTATTAATGAGCCTGACCAACTTTATGGAGGGGAAGATAAAGAAATCGAATTTGGGAAATTTGTAAAAGCATGGGATGATAAATTCAGGTTGATTTTTGTTTTAGACGGTGAAGCATGATAACAAAGGAAGAAGTTTATAAAAAGGCTGATTTACATCTGCTGACGAGTCTAGGGCAGTTTATCGGGGCAGGCGAGCCAGTTTTTGATAGAATGATTGGTGTATGGGTAGTCCCTGTTTTTCACAAGTCTAATATGGCTACTTTTCCTGTAGGTGAGGTGGTTCTTGATAAAGATGGAAATGTTTTGGATGCGCCCACAGATAAGGATATAGATAGCGTGTTTGAAAGAAAATTTGAAAGGAATGAAAAATTGAAAGAGAAGTTTGAATTAGTTGCAACAACATAATTGCTAACTTCAATGTCAGGGGAAAAATAGGTGCGCAGGAAGTAATGAAGATTGTCACGAGCATGATGAAATGATTTATTGGTAAAATTGCAATCATTCTTAATGAAGAAGATCAATTTCATAATAAGAAAAGCTAGACGAAGCGATTTTGATAAATTTGTAAAAGTAGACAAAGAAGCTTGGCATAACACGTATATAGGCGTTTTGGATTACTATGATAGAACAGAAAAACGAACAATAAAATCTATAAAGTGGGATAAAGACCGCTATTTTCATAATGGTAAAGAAGGTAAGTTGAGTATTTTTGTTGCTGATAGCAATGGTGAAATACTTGGTTAGATGGTACTTCTAGAACGTTTGCGCAGATTGTGGGTAGAAGATATTCTTGTCATGAAAGATTATCAAGGAAGTGGAGTTGGCACTGCTTTGATGAGGCATTTGGGGTTTATTCGACACTTATTTTTTTCCTCATAGCAAACCGATAAGTTATTCAGTTTCTATTATCACAGGATTATTGATACTTTCTTTTACTGGGAGGATTATAAAGAAGCTTGTATAAAAGTTATAAATCTAAGCTTCGACTAAATACAATAGATGTCTTGTTCAAAGCTCTTGTCTAAAGTAGTTTACATATAAGGTATTCTCTTAGAGTTCTCGATTTCATCGGTGGTTATATGGTTACAAACAAACAATTAAAAAAAGCGCATGATTATGACTTTCGTGAAACGATAGAGCTAAAAGATTTCACGGCTGTCAAGGGATATGACTTTTCCAAACCATTTGATTTCAAAGAATTTCTCAACTCATTCACAACTACAGGTTTTCAGGCAACAAACCTTGGTATAGCCATCGATATAATTAAGAAGATGCGAGAAGAAAAAGTAACAATAATTCTTAGCGTCACGTCAAATCTTATCACATCGGGCATAAGGGATGTAATCGCATTCTTGGTAAAAAATAAATTTGTCCACGCCTTGTGCACAAGCGGCGGCGGGGTGGAGGAAGATATAATGAAATGTCTGAAGCCATTTGCATTGGGCGATTTCAGGGGGGATGCAAAAGAACTTTATGTAAAAGGATTAAACAGGACAGGAAACATCTACGTAGGCGATGACATTTATATGAAATATGAGAATTTTCTTTTGCCTATATTGGAAAGATTCTATCAGAGGCAGATTACTGAAAAAAAAATCGCAAGCACAGTAGAGTTTACGCATGAATTGGGAAAAGAGGTGAACGACGAGTCCTCCATATTATACTGGGCATCGAAACACGGTGTTCCTGTGCTTTCCCCATCTCTGACCGATGGCGCAACAGGGGATATAATCTGGTTTTTCAAGCACAAACGCAAAGACTTTAAGCTCGATGTAGCAGACGATGTTTTCCAAATGAATAATATACCAGTAGAAGCCAATGAGACTGGAATTATAGGATTAGGATCAGGTACACCACGCCATTATGTGGCAAATGCTAACCTTTTCAGAGGCGGGGCAAAGTATGCAGTTTACATAAATACTGGAAATGAATGGGATGGTTCAACATCCAGTTCAAAGCCAGACGAAGCATACACATGGGGCAAAATAAAACTATTCAGGCCGTTCGAGAAGAATTCTGTTGAGGTTGTCGGAGACGCGACGATTATATTTCCATTGATTGTGGCTGGTGCATTCTTAGATTAGCTCATTACGCATGTATTTCAACGGCGTCATTATCCTGCAACTTATACTCCAGCCCAACCTTTCTACCGGAAAACTTCGTCGAGTTGTATATTCTGGCGAACTTGAATGTCTTGACAAAATCCTTGTGGATTTCCTTCGCCAAATCCTCCACGGTGGAATCTTTTTCCAGTGCCAATGCAGGTATATCCTTTTGTTTTTTTGGGGATTTCGTGTAAACTTTTATTAAGTTCAACTTTTTCCAAATCTTTCCCTTCAGTTCATCCAGCCCAACGCCAGATTCGACATCTGCACAAACTATATTCTGATCCAGTCCGCACACTTTGCTTTTATTTTTCACGAAAACCATTTTCTTCCCGTCCAATCTATTCTCTTTCAAAATTTTCATCAATTCATTCCTTTGTCTGTCAACATTCTGCGTGCTGTCCAACATCATTATAATCAGATCACAAGAATGCAATAGTCCCAGGGACTCTGGATTAAAGGTAGAAGGTATTTCTATCAACTGAAACTGCAAATCGTTATAAAATAGCATCCCGACCTTCGGTTCCTTTGTAGTGTACGGGTAAGTTGCTATTTCTGCACGTGCATTTGTTAGAGAGTTCAGCAATGTGCTTTTGCCAGAATTTGTCACACCTATGATGCAAATTTGTGCCGCACCTTCCTTTCTGATAACAGACTTCGGCTTGTGTGATTTTCTTTTTTCTGTAATAAGCTCCTTTCTAAGTTTTGACAATCTCTTTCTCAAATCGGCTCTTAAATTTTCAGTTCCCTTATGCTTAGGAACTGTTCTTAACATTTCGTGTAGTGCATCTATCTTCTGTTCAGTTGTTCTAGCCTCAGAATAACGTTTCTCCGCAGCAAAATACTCTGGACCAGCATTTACAGGCATAATAGAAAATTACTCTTGTCCTTTTTCTTCTTTCTTGCTGAACATCTCCAGCTGACCTTCCCTTATCAAATTCACCCTGTTCTGTATCATAACATGAATTTTTTCGGGTCGCCTGACACCTTTCATCACCATGTCGCTTCCAGCTTTGAAAGAGCTGACGCTTAGAGTTCCGTAATTGAGAATTCTTCCCACGAAGCTTCTCTCAACCCTCATATCGGCAACTGTTGCATAAGGCAATACGACTCTTTCCTTGCTCAATATCCCCTCCTGTTTGATAACCTCGTTCATCGTGACGATGAATTTTGTCCTAAATCTCACCCACTCAGGTTGTTCAATTAGCGCCACACCTATCGCACCTACCCCCAGAATAACCATAGTAGAAAACAGCTCATCTTGTGTTCTAGGAAACAAGGTAAACGTCAAGTCGAAAATAAAATACGCCAATAAAAGGAATATAATTACCAGCCCAGCTATGATGTAGTTCCCTAGAAAGTATATCCTTGAAGCCTTTAGCACAACTTCTCCAGTCTCTTCCATAAATCTAATTTGTATTCTAAGATTTAATTATGCGGTTCAAAGTATACAAAATTATAAAATTGTGAAAAAATTAAAAAAGGAAAGCAAGCAAAGAAACTTTATTCTTCTTCTGACTCTTCTTCAGATTCTTTTTCCTCGCCTTCTTCTTCCGAGTCTTCGGCCATTTCCTTAGTCTCCTTCTCTTCAGAGACTTCAGCTTCTTCAGCCTTAGCTTCAGTTGCACCGCCAACTTTTTCAGCTATGGCGAATCTGTCCCTGACGTCAGTTATCTTGACGCGGATCTTCTCCCCAAGCTTTGCCCCGTTGACAAACACAACGAAATTGCTGATTCTTGCTATGCCGTCGCCTTTCGAGCCGGTTTCCTTGATTTCAACATCATATTCTTCGCCGACTTTGATTGGCTTTGCTTGGTCGAATCCACGGTCGAATCTAGGACCGCCGAAACGCCTTCCGCCACCGAAACTTCTTCGTTCACCAAATCTCATGTAATTTAACCTCCTTTTAGTTAAAACCACTCGTAAATTCGTTGAGAATTAGAGTAGCGTAAAAGTAGCCTCAATCTCACCTTAGTTATTTTCACCTAAAAACTATCTTTCAGTTAAAGTATTTAAAGCTTTGTAGCGCTGAGGATGGGA
>CAYXOT010000035.1:0-6204 GCA_964466985.1 uncultured archaeon | reverse complement strand
GAGAGATTATGTTGCAGGATCCGTTAGCAGATGCACTGACAGTGGTCAAGAACGCAGAAAGGATAGGGAAGGGGAAATGCATGGTCAAATCAAACAAATTGATAGTCAACTAGGGCTTCTTACTTATAATTTAGTTTTAAGAGAACTAATTTTTAGACACGCTCTGTGAGACAGTTATATTTTTATACTTCTAATAACTAGTTATTTTATGAGAAAGGAGTATAATGGACTAGCAGAGCAGAAGAAAAGAGAATGGATGGAATTTGTAAGAACTCATCGACATATCTTTGAAAAGATAGCTAAAGGCCTTGAGAAAAGGAAGCAATAAGCTTTCTTAATTCAATGTAACTTAAAATTTTATCATAGATTTTGTTTTCTCTAACAACATTTATTAAATCGCTATCACCACTTACCAAATAGGCGTCTTCTTCCATTGCTATAAACAAATGCTGGAAATTCATTAATGTTCTCAATTTCAACTTTATCTTCAACGGCACTTCAGCAAATCTCTCGTCTATTTCAATTTTAGGTATAAACTTGCAGTTTAACGTTTCGATGAATTCATCCCATAAATCAATTATATCCTTTTCTGACAATTGATAACCTGCGACCATCTCTCTTATAATCTCGCCTTTAGTGATTATAGATGTTTCAAAGTCCATCTTATCCAAATTATCTATAAAAAACTCTAACTTCTTGGGCATCTTGAAAGATTCTCCACTCCTAATTGCTTTAGCCTGATTGATAAAGAAATCTATTATTGTGTTGGTGTCCAAGTAAACCTTGATTTTATCCATACTTTCCTATTATCTTATTAGTTAATTCATTTTATTTAGGGTTATTTGGGTGTGATTTTTTCCCATATCAATTCTTTGTTAAGTTTTAAACTTTTTAATGCTATTTCCTTAGATATCGGGGTATTTTTATCTTACAAAACCAATTAATAATTATGGCACTGATAGAACTGGAAGAACGAGATTTGGAGAAAGTCAACAAACTGGTAAAAAGCGGTATATTTTTCAGTACAGAGAATGTAACAAAAGAACTCATAGAAAGTTTATTAGAAATATCCGAAGACGATTTAAAAAAGATGAGACAAGCCCAAATTAAAGTTAATGGTTATTGTGACAGTCATTTAGGAAATTTGTTGGGTGCTGGCATTCCTTTAAAGGTAGTTGCCACTGGGAAAGAATATTTTCAAGTCCCTGTAAAAGGTGAATATGAAGGTAGGGTACACACATATGGCCATTTATTCGTTGATGTTGAAACTTTGACTGTTGATGAGATGTTATCTGATTCTAGAGAGAAAATCCATGAAACTGTTAAACAATTAACTGATTATGATGAAGATACCATTGTATAAACAAGAATTTTCTTGGAGTTGTCTTGCTACTTGTGTTAAGATGGTTTTGGAATACTACGGGGTTATTAAACAAGAACGAGATTTAAGAATTCTGCTGAAGACGACACCAAGTTATGGTACTATCTGGGATTATGCTGAAAGAGAAATAAAAAGAATAGGATTTGAACTTGTATGGAAGAAGTTTTGGAACTTGGACAATATAGTTTCTTTGGTAAAACAGTCGATACCAGTAATTATAGGTGTTAAACGGGAGGGTGAAATTCATGGGCATGCAATGGTTGTTGTTGATATTTCCGAAAGATATGTAGAAGTGGCTGACCCCCAAAATGGTGAATTAGTTACACTGCATAAAGAGGACTTTTTGGAATTGTGGACTGGGAGGGCTAACATAGCTGGTTACATAAAGAAAATATAGAAACGTTAATAGCAATTACTAAACTTTTTAAATGCTATTTCCTTACATATTAAAGTGAGTTTATGTTGCACGATCCTTTAGCAGATGCACTGACAGTGGTCAAAAACGCCGAGAGGATAGGCAAGGACGAATGTGTGGTAAAAGCCAACAAATTGGTAGGCAGTATCCTCAAGGTGATGCATGAGAATGCGTACATAGGAAGTTTTGAAACGCTGGAAGACGGCAAGGGTGGCATGGTTAAAGTTGAACTGACTGGGAAGATAATTGACACAAGGGCTATAAAGCCGAGGTTTGCTGTGGGTATTGACGGCTATGAGAAATGGGAGAGAAGGTTTTTGCCCGCGCGCAATATCGGGTTGCTGATAGTATCTACCCCCAAAGGCGTGGTGGACCACAAAAAGGCCAAGGAGCTTGGGCTTGGCGGCAGGCTGCTTTCGTATGTCTACTGAGTGATTCTATGTATTCGAAAGAAATCGCAATACCAGAAGGCGTGACTGCCGAAGTTGAGGTTAATAAAATAAAAATCAATGGAAGCAAAGGCGAGCTTAAAAGGGAATTCAAGCTGGCTTACGGAATTAAAATTGAAAAACTGGACAACAAGGTGAAGGTTTCGTCCGAGTCCTCGGTTAGAAAAGCCAAGGCTCTTGTCGGCACGATAGTCGCGCATATCAGGAACATGGTCAAAGGCGTGACTGAAGGGTATATTTATAAAATGAAAATCGTCTATTCTCACTTTCCCATGACAGTTAAAGTTGAAGGCGGTAAAGTGGTGACGCAGAACTTCATAGGTGAAAGGACGCCACGTATAGCGAAGATTGTTGGAGATATAGAAGTTAAGATTGAAGGTCAGGATGTGGCTATCACAGGAACTGATATCGAAGATGTTGGATTGACTGCATCGAACATCGAGCAATCATGCAGAATAGTTGGTTATGATAAGCGCAGGTTCAGCGACGGCATATATATCCAGAAAGCGAAATAAAAGTTTGGTCAGATGATTTTATGGTCAACCCGAGAAACAACCCGAAATTTGTAAGATGGCTGTCAGTTTCGTTGAAGAGGGTCAGATCGCCATGGCGCAAACCTCACGGCATTAATTCAAAAGTTCGTGCGAAATTGAAAGGCAAATTGCCAATGCCTACTGTGGGATATGGCGCGCCCAAGAAAATGAGATATCTGCATCCCTCAGGATTCAGGGAAATTCTAGTCAATAATTTGAATGATTTAGGAAAAGTGAATGCAGAGAAAGAAGCAGTTAAAATAGCCTCGGCAGTTGGTGCGAGAAAAAGAACCGAAATTTTGAAAAAGGCGGGAGAGATGAAATTAAAGGTTCTTAATCCATAATTAAACTATTAATGGGAATTTCGTTTTTAACAAATTTTGATGTTCACGTGCGGCATGTGAAATGCCTATTTCGTAACCAAGACTAATGTCCCACGTGGGACACATGTCGTACGTACGACAAAAGGAAAATCACGAACAACAGAGAAAAACTAGAACTGATAAAGAGACTGTCTACCTTCTTTTCCTGACAGATTCCTTTACGCCTAATAACATTACTGCTCCTATAACTATAAGAATAGAAACTATGTAGAAAATTATTTCAAACCCAGTTTGCCCTATCAGAAATCCGCCTGCAATTATTGCGATACCAGCGAACATTTCGACAAGAGAATGAAATACGCCGATTTGAAACCCTCGCTTACTTTTCTTGGTCACATCCCCTAAAAAGGTTATGTTTACTGTACGTTCAACAGTTCCCAATATCCCTATCACTGCTTGTGCCATATAAAGCTGTATCTCGGATGTTATCAGCGTGTACGAATAGATGACGATTGCGTACATAAGTGCTGTACCAATCATGAAAGGTTTTCTGCCTAGTTTATCCGAATACTTGCCAACTACTAGAGAAGCTAAAGCTGCTGTAAAATACATAATACCAAATGCTATCCCGAACTGCTGTATATCCCCTCCCCCTAGTTCATTCACATAAAGATAGTAGAAAGGACCTACCAGTCCCCACCCAAACTCCATTAACAAAGTCGCTGCTGTAAAAATAGTTAGATTAGTTAGCCTCATTTTACTAAATTGGTAATCCTAAAATAAACATTTAAATCCTCTTCTTCAGAAATTATTGAGTACATATGGCTAACATACAGAAAAGACTGGCAGCGAAAGTGTTGAAAACAGGCATATCCAGAGTCTGGTTGGATCCGGCGAAAATGAAAGACATAGAAAAGGCTATCACCAAATGGGATATACGCAAAATAATCAAAAAAGGCGAAATCAAAGCTCTGCCTGAAAGAATAAGGGGAAAAACCAAGTACAAGACAGTCAAACGCGGGCCGGGAAGCAGGAAAGGCAAGAAATATGCCATAGTACCCAGAAAAAGCAGATGGATGTCGACTGTCAGACCGCAGAGAAGGATGCTGAAAGAGCTGAAATCGGCAGGGCAGCTGGAAAACGCAAATTATAGAAAGTTGTACAATCTCGTGAAGGGCGGCATGTTCAGGAGCAGGGCGCACCTGAAGCTCTACATGGAGCAGAATAATATGCTGAAGAAGTGAAGATATGAAACTTTCTCCAAGATACAAAATGCCATTTAAAAGAAGGAAGGAAGGCAAGACCGACTATGAGCAGAGATTAAAATTATTAAAGTCCGGCAAACCGGCGTTGGTCGTTAGGAAAAGCTTGAAGTACATCACAGCGCAGATATCCGAATTCGACAAGAAGGGCGATAAAATTCTGGCATCGGTTACGAGCAGGGAATTAAAAAAAATGGGATGGACTTTTTCGTGCGATAACTTGCCCGCGGCTTATCTGACAGGATTGATGATAGGGAAAAAATCTCTGGACAAGAAAATCAACGGAGCTGTATTGAATTCCGGCATTTACACATCTGTGAAAGGTTCAAGGATATATGCTGTTGTAAGGGGCGCCAAAGATGCTGGACTGGATGTTCCTGTAGACGAGGAAATCCTGCCTACCGACGAAAGAATAAATGGCTCTCATATTGAAAAGTTTAAGAACATGCCATCAGAATTTGAAAAGATTAAAGGGAAGATAGTTGGTGGGTGAATGGAAGGGAAAGAAACTAAGATGGGATTTAACGAAAGTGTAGTACCGCAACTATTCAGAGGGAAAACAAAGACATATCGTTTGCGTGAACATAACGTTAATGTTGGCGATGTTCTTGATTTTGAGGATTCACAAAGCGGCAGGGTTATTGGTAAAGGTAAGATAAAAAAAACCGAGGAGAAGAAGATTAGCGAAGTAGACCTAAAGGATAAAAACCATGGGGCCACCTATGAAAGCATAAATGAGCTGATTAAAGCATTTAAGAGCCATTACCCAGAACGTGAAGTTACGCCAGAAACTAAGGTTTTCGTGTACACCTATGAATTTGAACCCAACGAAAAAAATGGGGGAACGAAAAGTGAGAGTGCCGCTAAGAGTATGACTAGCGAAGAACCTGAAGCTGTTGAAAAAGTACCTGTAGTTGTTCCAATAACACCAGAAGAGGCGCCAGAAGTTATTCCACAAATCGTGGAACCACAAGAAGAAGAGGGAAAAGGAATGGCATGGACGCCGAAAACGAGCTTGGGCAAGCAGGTTCTTGAGCGGAAGATTGCTAAAATCGATGAGATTCTTTTGTCCGGCAAGAAAATAATCGAGCCTGAAATTGTTGATTATCTTGTTCCTAATTTACAGAGTGAATTGGCCCTTGTTGGCGGGAGGTCTGGAAAGGGTGGGGGCAGCAAGAGAATTCCGATTAGGATAACCGCAAAGATGCACAGCTCCGGCAGGAGATTTAGAACATCTGCATTTTTTGTTGTGGGCGACGGTGACGGACTTATCGGTATCGGCAAGGGGTCTAGCGTGGAGCCAAGAACTGCAATGGAAAAATCCCTCAGAAAAGCGAAATTGAATATTATAAGAATTAAAAGAGGGTGCGGCGACTGGGAATGTGGATGCGGCCTTAACCATTCGATTCCTTTCAAAACTAGAGGCCATGCCGGATCTGTTCGTGTCGAACTAATGCCCGCGCCGAAAGGTATCGGGCTTGTAGCCGATAACGAGACGAAAAAAATTCTGAAGATGGCGGGAATTAAAGATGTCTGGGTAAAGACTTATGGCAACACATCAAACAGAATCAACCTGATATCCGCTGTTTTTGATGCCCTGAAGAAACTGTATGTTTACGAGAAGTGATTATTTACTTTAAAATTTCATTAGCTTTATTTACCGAATATTCTAATATTGCCAAATCCCTACACTCTTTCTCCAATAAGCCCAGCCCTTCTTTGAAAACTCTTATTCTTTCTGGGTTATTTTCATTCCTATATTTTTCGCGAAATCGCTCTACATCTTGATAGCTGTCTCTTATACACATCTGACGCTGCCGACGATCTTACGCGTGTAGATC
>CAYXOT010000034.1:0-6215 GCA_964466985.1 uncultured archaeon | reverse complement strand
AGCTGCTGCGTTATCATGCACGTCAGCCTGCGGGCTTCAGCTTCGTCAAGATACCCAAGGCTGTGCAGATACTCGTGCAACAGCGTCGTAAAGACGTAGGGCTTGAGCAGTTCAGGTTTTGTCTCCATTATGCGGCGTATCGGCGTCTTATTCATCACTATTATGTTGGAGCCGGCAGGGTAGAAAGCAAACACGCATTGTTGCGTATTGCCCATCTCAACGAATCCAAGGTCTAGACCCGCTCGCGACTCGCCTAATGCATGATCAGCGGCGTCCTTGACCAATTCAAAGACGTCTTTTATATTATCTGATTCTTCCAATGCTTCATTAAACGTTCTCATATTTATCACACGAATACTTCTTTCCTTCAGCACTTTCTTTCCAAGAAATGGTTGAAGGCTTTAGCCTGTATACAGCACTTCCTCTTCCATTTTCTGCTGTTTCTTCTTCTGCATGACGTTGTCGTAGAACTCGTTCATTTCTTTGCTGACTGAAGGCATGACTATCTTCAGTGACCTGTCGAAATCGCGCTTTGTTACAACTTTTGAATTAATGTCGCGACGCATAGCATTTATTGCAGCTTCCCTACACACTGCTTCGATATCCGCGCCAGAGTACCCTTCTGCGACAGCGGCCATTCTATCTACATCAACGTCTTCTGTAAGCGGCATAGCAGATGTATGGACCTTGAATACCTCCAAGCGCGCTTTCTCATCAGGCGTTGGCACAAGTATCTGACGGTCGAAACGCCCAGGACGCAGCAATGCTGGGTCGACTATATCCGGCCTGTTCGTCGCGGCTATTACAACCACGCCGTGAAGATCCTCCAATCCGGATATCTCAGCAAGCAGCTGCGACACGACGCGCTCGGTTACGTGGCTGTCAGAACCAAAGCTGCGACGCGGAACGAGAGCATCTATTTCGTCAAAGAATATAATGGCAGGCGCGACCTGCTTTGCACGGCGGAATATGTCGCGTACATGTCGCTCGCTTTCGCCTACCCACATCGACAAAAGTTCAGGCCCTTTTACTGAAATGAAATTCGCGCCGCTTTCATTAGCCACGGCCTTGGCAAGCATAGTTTTGCCGCATCCCGGAGGGCCGAACAATAGTACGCCCATCGGCGGCCTGATGCCTAATCTTTTGAACGAATCCTGATACTTAAGCGGCCATTCTATCGCTTCCTTCAATGACTGCTTGATGTTCTCGAGACCGCCGACGT
The DNA here is from genome assembly GCA_964466985.1 of uncultured archaeon. Lineage (GTDB taxonomy): Archaea > Aenigmatarchaeota > Aenigmatarchaeia > CG10238-14 > SCSR01 > JACOWB01. Next base: position 4,993 of record CAYXOT010000034.1, on the reverse strand, counting down.
CGGTCCATCTAACGTTTGGAACCTCGATGAGCACTTCGCGCATAGCAGAAGGCTCAACTATTTTCAGGGCGTGCTCGAAATCTTCCCTGCTGACGATAAGTTTTTTCAGGACTTCCTGCGGTATCGGCTTGTCCTCCTTTATCGCGCTCATGTCAGGCAATATGCGCCTGAGCGCGTGCATCGCTGCTTCCTTGCATAATGCAGCTATATCTGCGCCTACGTAACCGTATGTAATTTCAGCTATCTTGCGGATGTTTACAACCCGCGTGTCATTGTATACCTTCTTCACTTCGGATTTTATGTGATCAAGATCGTATTTCTTCTTTAATAGTTCTTTATTCACTTTCTCCAGTGCTTGTTCTATGTCTTCATCCGACATGTCGCTCTTCTCCGGAAGATTAGAAATTATATCCGAAACGAGCTTCTTCTCGTCGCTTGGAAGGTCGCCCTCCTGGAGCAGAATATCAATAGTGTAGAGAGGCATGCCGCGCGTATGGATGGATAATATTTCTTTTCTGCCGATCTTGTTCGGAACGCCCAATTCGATTTCGCGGTCGAACCTTCCAGGGCGCCGCAATGCCGGATCCAGCGAATTCGGTATGTTCGTTGCGCCGATGACTATGACTTTTCCGCGCGACTTTAGCCCGTCCATAAGCGTATTATGGACTACAACAGGTATGTCGCCGGCAAAAAAGTTTGAATATTCTGTCGTCAAGTCGTACATAACTTCTGTCTGGACGGGTTCAACGCCCGTAACCATCACAGGAACCACTTCAGAGGCGTACACTTTTCTTATCTCTTCTACTAGCGTATTTTCCACCCCCTCAAGCTTTTGAATGAAGTAGCCAAGGACATTGGAATTTATTTGATATGAGAGATTGGGGGATAGATACCTGTATTTATTGTCATCGATCCTTATTCCGTACTGGTCTCTGATACTTTTCAGCAGAGATTTTACAGGATAGATGATTTTCGAGAAGTTCTTGGTCTTGTGCGCAAGTTTATCCAACGCAATCTTTTTCCTTTCAAGCTCAATAAATCTTCCTACACTTTCATGTAATGTTTTGAACGATTCTGATCCACCGTATATTTGGACTGTATAGGTATTATATACTTTAAGGCCGGCCAAAATATTTACAGATGCCATCAGCCTTATAGCGTCCATCGACATTTCCTTGCTCATTGTAGAATATCTAACCTGTGTTTCGCCGATAGTTCCGTCACCTTCTATTAAACCTGCAATAAAACTCAATTTGACGGATTTTGGCGAAGTGAATATCTGTGAAGGTATCCTTACGGTATAGGATTTCTTTCCGATTGGTATGGAAAAGTAATCAGATAAAAATTCGCCAAGTGCTCTGGACAGGAACTTCACTATCGGTGCGCCATTCCTTGTGTCGTGTTTAGCCTTTAGCCCAAAGAGTTCCTCACCAATTCTTTCTGCTATCTGCGACGTTTCGCCTGCGATATTCACCCTGTAATTTCGTATATTACCATCGGTTATTACAAGCCCAACGAATTTTGACAGTCTCTCGTCAAGAACCGAAGGTATATTGATAAAGTACTTGTTTTTTATAGGGTAGATTTTCTTGTCGTTTTTATAAGCTATTCTACTGATGCTGTTTATTACTTGCTTGCTTACGTCAACAGCAGCCACGTCTTGTCCAACTACTTCTATGACGCCTTTTTTGCTCAGGGTTCTCAGGCAGTTATTAAGTGATGCCCGTGTTATCCCAAACTCCTTCTCCAGTAGCTGCTTATCACTTTTATTTTTTAACAGATACCGGAGAATTTTTCCTGATAATGACTTCGCGTACAGGTCTTTGAATTCCAGGAAGTTTTCTATTTCCCTGAGTGTAGCGAATCTTCTATCAAATATTCCTGCCAGAGGTGTGTTGCCTATATCAGCTATCCATTTGTCCTTTTCCTTTAACTTAAATATATCGATCTTATGAATAGCTTCGTCGAACTCAAGCCGCTTTGGGATCAGTATATGGTCGCCTGGTTCTATTTCGTTTGCATGCTTCCAGTTTATGCCTTCACTGCTTACCGAGAGGAATTTCGTTATCTCCGAGGAAATTATTTTGCCACCATTGTCTAAAGTTATACCATATCCGTTCTTTATCGGAGTCTTTGAAAGGGCTATGACTTTTGCCTTCGATACTTTTCCGTTGCTATCCAGAGCCTGAACGTACAAATCCTTCTGTGGCAGCTTATTTTCCACGCCGTTCTCGTCTTTTATCGTCTTGCCGTCTGTTTTTTCATAAAGCTCCTGTATCGGTACAGAATTTTCTGTCGTGTGAATCTTTGTTTCTGGATGCAAACAAAGCATCTGGGACACAACGCGTTTTTCTACCTCGCCTCGCACCTCTTCGCGCTTCGGCGCGATAGAATCTATCTCGTCTATGAAAATTATCGCCGGCGCATTCTTCTCGGCCTGCTCGAAAACCTTGCGAAGATTTTCCTCCGACTCACCGTAAAATTTGGAGTTGTGCAAAAGCATTAATCCTGCAGTAAAATTGTCCTTATCAACAGTAAAATCGTAAAGCTCCTGTTCGCCTGCGTCTTCTATTGCATCGATTCTTTCCCAGCCGATATCGTCTTTGCGAAGAAGATTGAATTCTTTTTCAATTTCTGCTGTAATCAGACTGTTCTCCCTGGCTATTTCGTATAGCACTTTCAACTCGTGTTTTGTCATAGGGTGATTTCCATACATATAGTAATCATGGTTTCTGTATTTCGCATATGGAAGCGTCTTTATCGCGCTTATAAGAAGTGCAGGCCGCGGGATATTTTCGTGTTCTTTGATTCTCTTGACCTTTTCAATCTGCTGTAATTTCTGCAGTTTCTTGCTGTTGTTTCCTATTTGGGCAAATTTCTTTCGTCCTTCGTATCCTCGAACAACCAGCTTGTGCATAAGGCCCAATGGCGTATTGTGTTTCTTCAGTTTGGTTGATATGCCAAGCTTGATCTGCATCAGGGACTGTAGTTCCTGCAAAAATTCCCTTTTAACGCTGTACAGAACTGGCGTTGGGTACTCCATTCCACTTATCTTCACTATTCCTACAGTGCCGTCACCTTCGAAGTAGCCGCGTATGAAGGCTGCAATTTCATCTTTCGGAAGCTTATAGAAGTATCCCGGTATGGAAAGTTTGCTGCCGTAGGCAAAACCGAGGAGTTTCAGGAATTCTACAAGAGTCTTTGAATAAGTCGCTATCCTCACACCAGTCTCATCCTGATATTCTTTGGTATCAGCAACCCAAAAGAGTTCCATAAGAAGTTCTCTGTATCTTTCCAGCAGCTTTTCATCTTTGTTTGCAAATACTATTGAATCGCCCTTCTTGCTTATGCGTCCCTCGGAGACGATAAGGCCAAGGAACTCCAGAAGTTCAAGCGATGTTTTTTTAGGCAAGGAGATGAAGTTACTTCTCGAGATGTTCCTGCTTTTGATGCTGTATTTGCCCGCATGTTCAACGATGCCCTTTATGCTATCGATTTCTATATCCTTCGATTTTTCCTCTGTTGTTATTTTGTTTAGCCTTGCAACAAAATCCCCTTTCTTGAGCTCTTCGGTTCTTTTCCAAACAAGATTCCCGCTTTCATAAACAAGGAAAGGCTGGTTCTTCGAAGAAATGATCTCATTGCCGTCGCTTAGCTTAACACTGAATGATTTTGCCCTCAGTTTTGCGACATGCGTGATCATCGCGTTTGTAATATAGTTATCCTCACCTATTGCGAATGTTTTTATCGGTTCCTTAAGCTTTTTGATCGTTATTGCGCTTCTCACATCTACAGCGCCATCTTTCTCAAAGACGGTTTTTGCTTTAACATAGCCGTTGGGGTTGGTGAATATCTTTGTATCCCCGCCAACGCACATTACTTCCGGACCATTGATCACCATGAATTTCGCCCCGCTTTCGTTGGCTACGGCCTTGGCAAGCAGCGTTTTTCCGGTATTATGCGAGAGTATTCCATTGCTGAAAAATGAATGCGTAGTAGGGACTTCAAAATCATAAACCCTTTCCCAGCCGTTGACCTTTCTGACTTCTCTTACAGGCTCGAATTCAGAATTTTCATTGGGCGTTTTCCTTTTATACGTTGAAAGCTGTTCTACGAGTTTTTCCGTTTTTATTTTAGAAATAAATCCGATGTTTTCTTTATACTTTTTCAAATTATCTTTTCCTCTGATTTTTAATACGTTAGATTCGCCGTACAATTCTTTATACGAGTAAATAGAGGATCTTATCGCCCATCTCAAAAGAAGGACCTGCACTTCTTCTAATAGCTGTCTGGATTTCGATTTCAGTGTTACAGCCCTATCGAAATGCCTGTTTTTCTTGACGACAGAGCCGTCTCCTTCAAATAGTCCCCTGAGGAAGCCTGAAGCCACTGCATTGGGCGAAAGCAGTATTTCTTGCGGTATTACTTTTTCTTTTGTCCATAAAGGTTTGAAAAAGTCCCATACGCCTCTATTTACAGCCCTTATCCTTCTAACGGCTTTCGTTATTCCAACTCTTTCGGTTACATCAACAGAGAATATTTCATGTAGCAGAGAAACAATCCGTTCTCTTAACTCGCTTTCGTCTCTATGTATCGTGAATTTTATTCTTCTGGCATCTATGCTACCTTCTGCAACAAATATGCCAATAAGTTCTGCAAGCTTCTCGTCCCATATTTTTGGAACTTTTATTTCGTTAATAAGCCTTTTCTCATTAAGCACGAAATTAGTCGGGACGTAATTCTGGGGGTTTGGTATCCAATTAAATATCTTTACATTATCCCCGACTTTTAGCTTCTCAGCTTCCACCCATCCATTGTCGGTCATCAAAGGATGGTTAGGTGTCATTTTTAATCTTCTTCCACTTTTAGTAATGACCTCCACTGTTTCAGGAACGTCGTAAACATGAATAGCTTTTGCATGGGCAGGCGGATAGACTGGTAAATCCGCTACATATATTCCAGGAACAAGATTTTTACCAAGCTCACCTATCCT
>CAYXOT010000033.1:0-6301 GCA_964466985.1 uncultured archaeon | reverse complement strand
AAAATTATTCCGTACATTGTACCAATAACCAGTATTAATGAAAGGGGTGAATTTCAAGTCCCATTAGGCTTAAGACAGAACAGGACATATGCATTGACCTAACACTAAATTCTAAAACTCACCAGAATGCTCATCAACCCAATTCTCTATAGCCTTCTTGATTTCGACGGTCACAAACTCGTTGCTTGGAAGCTTTCGTTTAATTGTCATCGGAATTACGTTTTCCTTGAGTTCTTGTTTAGCAATCTTGGAAGGATCAATCGCTTCAGCCTTGACTAGTATGGGCGCTCCAAGAGAAATTTGTAAAGCTCTGGCTCCCAGTAAACGCGCGGTTTCAAACCTAGTTAACCTATCAGTCGGCCAGATCAACAATTCACCTTTTGACAAAATAGTAATTGGATACCAGTATTTAAAATGGTTATGGTTTGAATGCGCTGATTTCTTTCAGCAAATCCACATGCCCCATGAACGCTTGTCTGCAACAGTATCGTTTTAATCCTAAATCATCCATGATTTTGCCCGCTTCTTCACCTTTTTGTTTTCTTTGGGTATAAGACTCCCAGAGATGACCTATTGGCTTACCGCAAGTCTGACAACGAACTGGAACTATAATTTTTATCACCGAACTTAATTGATTACGAATTTGGGGTATTTAAAACTTTAATTGGTAGGATTTAACATCTTTTTATGAAAGTCATTCTCTACATGGCAATTTCAGTTAATGGTGTCATTGCCAGAGAAGACAACGAGGAAGATTTTCTTTCCCATGATAATTGGAATATTTTAGTTAAGCTTGCTCACAAAACTGGTTGTATGATTTGGGGAAGAAAAACATATGAAATAGTTAGGAGGTGGGACAAGCAATATCTAGATGATATAAAAGACGAGGAAAAAGTAGTTGTTTCCAATGACCCTAGATTCTCTCTAGAAAGTGGATATTTATTAGCTAGGTCTCCAAAAGAAGTGTTTGATATGCTACGTAAAAGAGGGTTTAACAAAGTTATCTTATCTGGAGGCGCAACAGTTAATAGTTCTTTTGCTGAAGAAGGCTTAATAGATGAAATTGTTTTTAATATCGAACCAGTAGTTGTAGGTAAGGGTATACCATTATTTTCTCCGAGAAATTTTGACTTGAAATTGTTAGAAATAAGAAAGATAAATAAAAGGATTATTCAGTTGCATTATAAGGTAGCAAAATAATCAGTTATTTGACTGTTTTAGTGAAGCCAATAAATAGTTTGCATCTAAATTTAGTGTTTCTAAAATCTTTCTGAAATTCTTAACACTAAAGTTTCTTTTCATTAGTTCTACGTCTCGAATATTCTCTCTTCTTATACCGACTTTTTTACCAATTTGATTTTGTGATAACCCCATTTCAAATCTTTTCTTTCTTAAAATCGGACCTATTTCTTTCACATTAGACAATATTTTTATCCAATTTTCTTCAGTTGTCCATTTATCTTTGAAGAATTTTTGTTCGTGATAAATTCCTTTGGCTCCTGTGGTACAATTTTCTATTTCTTTAGGACAGTCCAAACCTATTAATTTGAAGAATTTATAAGGTGTACCATCTTGTGTGTTAGAATATAAACAATAGCCACATTTCTTGCCAGTAAAACCACTTGTGTATTCAACCGGATAGAAGTTTAATCCTAATTCTTTTAATTTACCAATCAAAACCATAATATCATCTTTGGAAAAGCAATTAGTAGCTATTACTATAGTAGGAACTCTATTTTCGTCATTCTTTCTTCTAACTAAACAACCGTCTCCAAGATACCAGAAAAGTAAGGTTGTTGGTGTAATTTCCAAATTCTTTGGAACAACTTTTACTGTTTTATCATTGTGTCTCCTATACCATTTTCCCCTTAATGATGATAGTTCAATATTTTGACGGGCGTTAATATAAAATCCTAATGTAAACACTTTGGAAATAGCATTATTTAATGCAATATACGTTGGTATATTGAATTTCTTAAATGACCTTCTATTCCATTCGAGAAATTTTTTGTCTTTAGCATTCAAACTGTAGTAGTAATATCTATTTTTATAGATTCTAATTGATGCGTCACCCAATAATGTACCATTAATGAGTTCTGAAAGTTTCATCTTTTCACCACTTTCAAAAGTCTTACTATTATATCTTCATATGTTTCTCGAGGATGAATCTTGACTTTATCTAATTTTCGTTTTGTTTCTTGACTAATTTTGATTGTTGTTATATTCATATTTATAGTATACTATGATATACTTAAGTATACTTCTATACTAGAAAATATATTTCTTAATCTATCTTTTCGAACGCTGTTTATGGCGCCTTGATCCGCGTTTTGACGCTCCACGTCCGGAACCATGATGCGACTCATTCCTTCTCGGATCATAAACTAACAAGTTCCTATCATATTGTAGATACTTCTCACGTAATTCTTTACCATTAGAGTATTCAACCAGTCCTTTAGCTATAGCCATTCTAACAGCTTCTGCCTGCCCCACAATACCCCCTCTTCTAGCATTGACATCGATATCAACTGTTTTCGGCATATCCCCTGCAATAATCAATGGTTCTTTCACCCACATTCTCAACGGCTCATTTCCCCAGAGATTCAACGGCGTAGAATTTATCCTAACATTGCCTTTGCCTGGTTTAATGGCAGCTCTTGCTATTGCAAGCCTTCTCTTGCCCAGTGTGTGAATTTCCTTCTCTTTTTTCTTTACCATCTTTTCTTCGCACCTATTGAAACCGATATATCGCTTAAAGTTGTGTATGCGGTCTTTAATTTAGTTGCATCTGCAACCTTAATCTTTTCTGCTTGCTTGTTTTTATGCTCTTCCGGCATTCCGATGAAAACTTTCAGCTTTTTGTAGGCATTCCTTCCCTTGACTTGATGCCACGGCAGCATTCCACGGACAGTCCTCCTGAAGATGTCATCCGGATACTTTGGGAAGAATGGACCCTTTTTAGGATCGCCCCTTTTTACCTTTATCTGATAGTGTTCCTTTTTCCATCGAGGATTTCCTGATAGCACGGCTTTCTCAGCATTAACAACTACAACATCCTCTCCTTTCAGCAAAGCTTTGGCTATGTATGTGCACATTCTTCCCAATATCTGGTTTTCAGCGTTGTAGATTTTCATATCAATCTCAATCAAATTTCATTTCTCCATTTACCTTATAGTAAACTCTACGGGCATGGCCGAAGGTAGTTTTTTCAATAGGTACTCCAAGTCCTTTTAAATCAGCATAGAAACCTACCCTGTTTATTATTTTTCCATCTTCTAAACGTTTTCTAACTCGCCCAGAAAGCCATGCAGTGTCAAAATACCATTCTCCATCATGTTGAACTCCATGACGTCCGATATATTCTCTAAGTGTTTGGATATCCGTATGTAATAGAGGTTTCATTCAATCACGAAATTATTCTCACATTCGAACCTTTTGGATTTTCTTTCACTAATTCTTCTATACTCATTATCTTTCCATTTGAGTTTTTAATCTTAGCTTCAGCAACTCTTGAAAATTTCCATGCTGCAATATTGACTTTTTTTATTAAATTGCCAGTGGATAATACAACACCGGGTATTACTATTGTTTCGCCGTCGCTAACATTCCTTTCTATATCCGACAGGTTAACTTCTATTCTCTGCCTTGCTGGCTTGGACAACTTTTCGGCTATATCTTTCCAGACAGGAGCTTTCAGTTCCAAAGACCTTTTCTTTAGGTTCTCTATCAGTTGCCGTAGATACGGGTTTGTGGGTCCTGTCCTCTTGGCCATGAGTATCGGAAATTAGTTAGTAATTGTAGGTTTTTAAGGTTTACAAAAAGAAGTAAGGGGTTGTTTCACCCCATTTTGCACATCTTGTCGTGCCACAAACCCGCTACCAGATATGTCACAACTCCTGTTATGATCCAGTTTAATCGGACATCCAGATTCATATATCCTAGCAACCCATAAACTATAGCGAATGTTGCTACAGTCAATGGAAATGTGTGTTTGTGACCCGTGACCATGCCTTTGTCTGCCATTAAATTATCACCTGAATATAACTGGTGTTTTTAAAAGATATAGTGCGCCAATCGGGATTTGAACCCGAACTACAAGCTATCTCCGTTATTGGGAAGCTCGCGTCATAACCAGGTTAGACTATTGGCGCTTAATTTGCTTTAGCATTTATAGATTTTTATTTATAATTCAATCATGGCACGGGCAACTTACCAAAACGATGATATAGATATTTTTCTTACAAGTGAAGAGGTTAATAGTTTAGGCCTTTTGGAAATCGTTCAAAGAGATGGAAAATCAAGACTGATATATAAGCCACTTGAAATACAACTTTCTGGAAGTAAGGAAAAATTGGTAATTCAGCGAGAGAATTTTGATGATTACGGGGATGGGATAAAAGTAGAAAGAAGAGAGTTCGGATTTCACATAAGATTAAATGATAAAGCGTACTGGAGGATGGATGATGCTTTAGGTGCATCTGGACCACTGTCAAGACCTTTAACTGGAACAAGATACGACGGTATGAATAAAATAAATTTTTGGGAAGAATCTTAGGCGCCGAGGATGGGAGTCGAACCCATATGACCTTACGGCCGCTGGTTTTCAAGATTCACCTAGTTTTTAACCTATCCAGTGCACCACCATTATGCGACCTCGGCTTATATCTACATTATCATTGAAAGAAAAAGTATTTGATTGTTTAACAACTTCCAGCTTTCCAGCCTTCGGTATGCTCAGCTTAATATAATTACAAGAAATTCGCAATAAGATTTATGCGAATAATTTTTGAGGTAGAATGTGTTTTAGGAAAGAAAATTAGATTAACCATGGAAAGATGGCACCATATTTATTATGAGCATCCAGAAATTGATGAAATGTATATTAAAAAATCTAGTGAAACATTGCTTGACCCTGATGCAGTTGTTAAAAACAACAAGGATCCTACAGAGTTTCTTTATCATAAGTATTATCCTAAGACTTACTTCGGAGGCAGGTATCTTGTTGTAGTTGTGAAGCATTTAAATAGCGAAGGGTTCATAATTACATTATATCTTACCAGTAAAATAAAAATCGGTGAAATAGTATGGAAAAGGAATTAATGTTCTTTTACGACAAGGAAGGAGATATTTTAGACATATCCATAGGCAAGCCAAAGAAAGCTTTGACAGAAGAGTTAACTGAAGACGTCTTTGTGAGAATTAATCCTAAAAAGAGGCAAGTGGTCGGGTTTATGATCATGAATTTCACTAAAAGTTTTATACGAGAGCTTGAAACAAGTCATAAACCCATTGTCGCTAAGATACCTCACTAGTATTTGACTATTTGACAACTTCCAGTTTCCCGGCTTTTGGTATGCTAAGTTGTAACACACTCCTGAACTGGGTGACATAAGCGCCGTGAACAACAATCTTGTCACCGACAGAAACGGAATTAATCTGGCCTTCCCACAATGAGAATTTTATTTGTCCTGTGTCATCTTCGAGAATGGCATCAGCCACGGTTTTCACGCCATATTTAGTATTCACATCTCTGGAGTCGCTTATTTCAACGACCTTGGCCTCGACAGTTATCCCGCTTAGGCCGAGTTTGATATCCGCGATTTTCATAAAATCTCACTTGATTTTCAATTTATTAAGCTTTTTGCTAATATTAAAACTTTGGAAATTGCTTCTGTAATTTCAGGAAAAGCTAGGAATGGCAGAAACACATGCAGAATATCTCAGCTGTGACTTTTTCCTTCTTTATCTTCTCCATATTACAGCACAGGTGTGTCATGTATGATGGAAATATGTCACCGGAACGGAAGCTCATATTCATCACGATAATTCCAGAGTATTTAAATCCCTATAATTCCACCTCAACAGCTAATTCTATGCTGCCATTAACCCAGCTATCGATGGCATTAAGCCCTTTAAGAGTTGCGATAAACGATATTATCAGAAACCTCTACTTGGTCCATTTTGGATATATTCCCCTACTCATCAAAACTCTATCAACTCTAACAGCAACACCAGTTTTTCTTTTGAGCATCTCTTCACTAGTCATCTTGGATATGCCTAAAGCTACCAGTTCTTCTTTTAACGTCATTATCGCCAGAGTTTCACCTCTGATAACATCTTTCTGTATTCTAGTAATCCCTTTTGGGTACAATGGCGAACCATTGGAGATAGCATCAACAGCAGAATCTTTCACAAAAACTCTTTTTACATGCATCGTAGCATACTCGACAGGAATTAAGATTTTTCTTAGATTAGCTTCGTCTTTATCCTCTTTCCAAAATTCATACGCATCTCTAATTTC
>CAYXOT010000032.1:5101-6347 GCA_964466985.1 uncultured archaeon | reverse complement strand
GCCTGACTGAATGAAACGCGTTAGTCGCTCTATGGCAGCATGATAACTATCCCACTTTTTCCTCTTTATGCAGTCCTATTTCCGGATGGTGTACTACCCTTGCGTATTTTTGAATTACGCTATCTGGACATGGTCAGCGAATGCATGCATACCGGATCCGGATTCGGAGTGTGCCTCATCAGTGCAGGTAGTGAGGTCGGCGATCCCGCGGAGTGCCATGGAGTAGGGACATTGGCCCGCATCGTTGATTGGGAAAAAGGGGAAGATGGTCTGTTAAGGATTACCGCTCAAGGCGACAGGCGATTCCGGGTTTTACAAAAGCGTGTACGTCAGAATCAATTGCTGGAAGGCGATGTTGAAGTTATAGATGATGATAAAGACAAGGAACTGCCGGTAGAATTCCAGGTGCTGTCAGACCTGTTGCGCCAGATTGCCACCAAATTCGAACTTCCCTTTCTTTCTGAACACGAAAAATTTACGCAGGCGGTCTGGGTGGGCTGCCGCCTGGCCGAACTTTTGCCAATCGAGCTGGCTGATAAACAGATCCTGCTTGAGATGGATGATCCCATGCGCCGTCTCGAACAAATACAAACGGTACTGCAAACCATCAGTCCCGATCAGTTTGCGATGTAAGCAGGGTTGCTATTCTATAATTGAAGTGTTATCCAGTTCTTCAATCACCGGGTTTTCCAGAATGCCGATCTTTTCAATCTCAACACGCACTGTGTCGCCGGGTTTCATGTAACCACGCGGGTTCATTTTTACGCCGACGCCGCTGCTTGTACCTGTTGCAATGATGTCCCCCGGTTCCAGTGTCATGACCGTCGAGAGATATTCCACGAGATAATAACAATCAAAAATAAGATTTTTTGTATTTGATGATTGACGCATATCAGCGTTGACCCAGGTCTTGATAAAGAGATTATGCGGATCGCCGATTTCATCCGGTGTCACGATCCAGGGGCCGATAGGACCATGGGTGTCAAAAGATTTTCCCAGCGTCCAGGTATGTGATCGCATCTGCCAGTCACGCACTGAGACATCATTGCAGATGAGATAACCGGCTATAACCTCTTTTGCCTGTTCTCTGGTGACATGGCGGCAGCGCCGTCCGATTACTAATCCAAGTTCACCTTCATAATCCAGTTTCTCGGAAACTCGCGGCCGGTGAATGGCCTGTCCTGAGCCAATGACGCAGGTGCTTTGTTTATTGAAGAAGGTCGGATATTCCGGATTTTCCAGACCG
>CAYXOT010000032.1:0-5091 GCA_964466985.1 uncultured archaeon | reverse complement strand
CTCGGCTAGGTCTATCCGATCTTTGCCGGAATCAATTCTTTCCTGTAATTGTTTCAGCATGCTGGACCCGCCATCCAGAAATTGCATCATGTTGAGGGAACCTTTCAGGTCAAAAGGAACAACCTGATCATTAACAACCGCACCAATAAGAGATTTTTGTTTATAGAGGAAAGTGACAAATTTCATTTTAGTTTATCGGTTTATTTGTGAATAACCGATAGCATCATACCCTAGTTCATCACGATTTTTCTATTAGCTATAGGTGAATGGAAATAACAGGTAAGTTGTAATTAGTTTTGCACACATTGTGCAGGAAGTGATTTACCAATTTCCCTAATGCGATTGCAGGCAGATTTAAGATTTTGTTGATGTCCTAGTTCTACAGCTATTTTCAGTTTCTCCACGGCATCTTCCCGTTTGTCCAGCGTCCAAAGGATATCGCCCCAGTTGTAGTAAGCTTCTGAATAATTTGAGTCAATCTCGATCGCCTTTTGATATTGCGCAATGGCTTCTTCCTGCCTGTCCAGTCGTGCGAGTGCGAGGCCCCAGTTGGTGTAGGCATCTGCGGCTTTCGGGTCAAGTTCGGTTGTTTTTTGGAATTTTGCAATCGCCTCATCCAGCCTTCCAAGCTGTAAGAGTACAAAGCCCAAGTTGTAGTAGGCGTTCACATAGTTTGGATCAATCTCGATCGCCTTTTGATATTGCGTAATGGCCTCTTCCTGTTTGTCTTTGCCCTTCATTTGTGAGAGTGCAAAGCCCCAGTTTGTGTAGGCATCAGCAGCTTTCGGATCAAGTTCGGTTGTTTTTTGGAATTTTGCAATCGCTTCATCCAACCTTTCCAGCTGTAAGAGTGCAAGGCCCAAGTTGTAGTACGCATTCACATAGTTTGGGTCGATCTCGATCGCCTTTTGATATTGTGTAATTGCCTTATCCTGTGTTCCCAATTCCGAGAATGCAATGGCCATGTTGTAATATGCATTGGTATTTTTCGGATCAAGTTCTATTACTTTGCGGTACTGCTTAATCGCCTCTTCTTGTTTGTCTTTGCCCTTCATTTGTGAGAGTGCAAAGCCCCAACCGTAGTAAGCGTTAACGAATTGTGGGTCGATCGCAATCGCCTGTTGGTATTGGACAATGGCCTCTTCCGGGCTGCCCAGCAGTGAGAGCGCAACACCTAAGTCGTAATATGTAAAGGGGTCATCTGTTGCCAGTGCCGAAGCTTGTAGTGCTTTCTCAATAGCTTTTTGATTATCTCCACGTGCTTTATATACACGGATCCATCCAAGCTCTGCGAATTTGTCATCGTCCAAAGGTGGATTATCAAGCATGTACTGAATAAGTTGTTCAGTTTCTAGAAAGTCGCAAGATTTATTGATGCGGCACTGTTTTTCTTCAATGGCGATTTCAAAATTTAGAGCAACAGTGGGATTGATGTATCCTATTACTTTGCGGGCAGAGTTATGGATAAGATCATCTATGGCATCCTGTGTGCCGGATAGCATAGGGATATCTCTTCCTTTGCCCAGACCGTTAATAACAATACGCATTTCCAATTCCTGCTCTTTCTGGATAATGTCCCCGGATATCATGATGTCATCATGGCCAGTGAATTCTTTGAGGAAACGGATCAGTGCTTGAAAGGAAAATCCTACTCCCGGAATCTGTATATCAGTTTGAGTACCGGGTGGCTCAAACATAGACGGTGGTTTCGCCTGTTCGGTTCTGCTGTCACCATCTATGATTACATCCCTAGACAAGTTTACTTCAATTTTTCGGAGTTCAATATGGAGACGGTTTCTAAGCACTTCTGCCGTATAACCTTGCTTTATGAGTAACTCCGGCGCATGTATATCTCTGACAAGCACAACTGGCGTCTGTACTTTGCGCCAAGCCATTATTGTTAACATTATTAATAATACTATTAGAAGAAGATTTACTATGATTGATCTTGTTGAGGAGAGAAATTCAGCAATTTTTTTCAATAATATTAAGATCTCAAACTTTTGATTTTTGGCCGGTTGCGATGTATGGCGCTGATTCATAGTTCGAATGAATCGTGATGTGAGGAATTCCTTTCCACTCATTTTGCTGCTTTTCAATTGAATCCTCGGTTTAACTATTCTCTAATTTACAGCTTGATACTGAAATATAATTCCGCCCTTGGTTTTATAAATTAAAATTCTACTTAGACTATGGTGTTACGAACGCTTTATTTTCTGCCTCACTACTTCTGGATAGACAATCAAAGGATCATATTTACTTGATATAAATAATAGTAAAAATTAGGCGTAATTATTATTCAGGAAATTACTGGCGATTCCTGGCATGTGTCTTAAGTTTTGATATATATAAATCGATTGAATGATCTTCAACTATTTTATTGAATCCTTGGAATCTCGCTTTACACATCATTGATAACCACCATTGGGCACGATCAAAACTATCTACATTAAATCTTAATTTGGCCACACCCCCTTTTCCGACCAGATAACTTAGATAACCAGGATGACGATATTTGATTACTGATCTTACATACGACTCTAGCTTTTCA
Organism: uncultured archaeon; assembly: GCA_964466985.1. GTDB lineage: Archaea > Aenigmatarchaeota > Aenigmatarchaeia > CG10238-14 > SCSR01 > JACOWB01. The sequence goes on along the minus strand of CAYXOT010000032.1, from coordinate 2,540 downwards.
TCCCACGTCCCGCTCGCTAATAATCTTCCGATTATTGTAAAAAACTTTGCAATGAATCGTAAAAATTTAATTATTACCAGTATTGCTGCAGACATCCATGGATTAGGTAATCTAGGCACGATATCAATTTCGTTAATAATTTCGTATATCGGCGTCTTCAATTTATTTTGTATATCAATTGTCCCGATAGGTGGTGCGCCGTAGGTATAACAGGCACCAGTAATATCTGACGTCAGAATTCGTGTCGCAACCATGGCTAATGCACCGCCGAGTGAATGCCCTGTTATGAATAATTGATCATAAGTAGTGCTGTCTAATACAGATTTTATATCATCTTTAACGAGTTCAAAAGCATCCAGATACCCACTGTGTAATTCAATTTCTTCATCACCAACTTTTGTCAATTTCAATGCAGCATTAACATCAGTTTTGATGTCACGGAAGTCTTTGGGTTCTGTCCCTCGAAATACGAGGAAAGCGATTGTCTTATCAATCCCGGAGTCTAGTTTTATTTTCCTCGTGCAAAAAAATGCTTGTGTGCCCTGATTAGAAAATGTTTTCACCAAAGTGAAATCAACTTCACTCAATATTTTTTTTAGTGCTTCCTCAGCTTCATCTGCAGTACTCGGACTATTTGACAATACGACTCGTAATTGCTGTTCAAGGACAGCGAGACGCGCATCATTTTCCAATATATTTTTAACTAATGTTAATACCTCTTCTAATGTATGGCCTCCCTCAAATTTAAAGTAAGCTAATTTGGACAACTCAGCGCAAACATAAGCTTGACGGTCACTGAAAGCGGCTCTTTCTGTAGGTGCGGCGAGTAAATCTTTAGCGTCAAAATAAGCAGTCATAAAATTTCACTTTTTATATTCAGCTTTATCTAACATCAAGCAATATGATAATTTTATTTACTTAGTGTTTTAAAAAATAATTAAATAAAAGTTATGAGTTTGGCAATCAATTTCGCGGCACCTATAACCAATTGCTGTGTAGTAGCAGCATCATCGATTTCTGCTCTGATAAGTCGCATATCTTTTACATCTTCATCGGTAGTAATTACACCCTCTTCCAACAATTTTAATCTAGCTGAACTATATGTATTGTAAGCTTCCTCCACCTTGGGTTTTAATTTTGATACGCTATCAATATCACCGTTTCGTATAGCTCTTCTATATGCTTTATCGAGAATAAACGCTGACTCTTTGGCATCTTCTAAGACAATTTGATCAGTATCAGACATAATATTCCTCCTTGTTATTTGTAAATCTAATATGGTTTGTATTGATACTATTTACCTCTTGCACTGTTGATCTCATGCAGGCCTGTATCAAATAGTGTCGTTAAGGCAGCATCCCCTTTTATTTGATTTACAATATCATCAACATTAGTTTGCAATGAGGAAAGATCAGCTCCTGTTAATTGACCAACAACTTTAAAAGCGATTCCTAAAGCTTCAGAGAGATCATCCAGGGAAAGTTGGTTATATTTCTCTACCAGTTCTTTTAATGATATACCTAACTTTGCTGCTTTCAGGCATTGTTCGATTACCTCTCTTTCTAACTGTGCTTCTTCAGTTTCCAATAATATTAATTTATTACGCAGATCCTTGTATCTCAATTCTTTTACATCATCACTCAATGTTGTATCATCTCGCACCCATTCAAGTTCTTCAGTGAGTTCAGTCCAACGCCGAAGAAATTGCGGCGGATTTTCCTTTATTGATTTGGCGAAGGCAGCCATGTTAGCAGTCAATTTATTAATATATGGAGATGTTTTTTCCACTGAATCCTTGGCAAAGAAACTACCTTTATCGAGGTTAGCAAATGTTGCTGTTAATAATGTGTATTCTGTACGGTGCTTTTGCAAAAATGCTTGCCATTTTTTCTCGCTCTCTTCAAGATTAAGGTCAGTAGGATGTAACATCGTATCCAGTTTATCTAACGATATGCTATTTGTTGATTTTTTTACAAAATTGATAAATGTGCTTATTTCCTGTTCTTGTATAAGTGGCGTTGCCTGCAGTTCTCTCACATGCACTTCATCAATCTTGTTAATTGCAGCCAATGATTCTGTTTCAAATTGCGCAGCCCCAACTTGAATGGTTTTGGCTTTTTGTGCACATCCGTTAATAGATAACAGACATATGGAAATTATGAAAAGTGAAAATATTCTCCTGAATTTATTGGTACGCATGATCCTTTATACCTTACGAACAATGTATTGATTATTAACCCAGCCTTCGATGTCACTTGAGCCAGGTACTTCGACGCGACTCCAACGGTCTCCGACTTCGAGCAAAACTACTTCGGTCCCATTCTTGAGTGGAGGTGCTACCGGTGTGAATTCGACGCCTGGGCCGGTGCGGATGTTGAGTGTTGTTGCAGTAACACGATAATGCGCAGGTTCGTCATCAGCGCGACCGATCACGCGGCTGCGTAGGGACTCCAGCGGAAACGCAGGGCCCGGATCGGTTTTTCGACCGCGCGCAATATCCTCATGACCCAGAACATCCTCCAATCGATATTGCGCTACCA